>JAFTEP010000042.1 GCA_017453605.1 Clostridia bacterium | reverse complement strand
GCTCCGGGTGCTTTGAGAGGGTTTCTGTAAGCGTATCACCGTCGTATGCGCCGAGATCTGCGTAAGTGCGGACGTTCAATTCGTCGGTCCTCTCCGCGCTGAGAGAGTCGAGTTCCCAAAGATAATCCGGGTCTCCGGTGAGTTTGAAATTTATGAGAGAAATAAAAAAACGGCGCGAAATATCGTCCGAAAGAGCGTCGTATATCTCTTTAAATTCGGAAAAGTGTCCGTCAAGATAACTCAGGTCGAAGAGCTCGGTGTGGACGCCGTAGACGTTTATTTCCGGGATCAGCGTCCTGTGCTTTTTCTGGATCTTTTTGATCCGCGATATCACTTCCGTCTGATCGGAGGCGAACCCGACAAGGACCGTGAAATCGCCGAGCAATTCTTCTGTTTGACTCAGCGTCAGGACCTTATGACCGAGAAATTCCTGACCCCTGACAAAATCGACGGACGCGAAGACGGCGCTGCAGCCGAGGCCGTTTTGTTTCAGAACGTCCATAAGCTTCGCGGCGCCGTTTCCCATTCCGTAGATGGCGATCTTATCGCCGGAATTCTTTAGCGAAGAAATAAGATCTTCGTTGTTGAAAAGTTCTCTTGTCATTTAGTAGTTCCGATAAACGAAATGAATTCTCTGTAAAGTCTCGAGACGGGCAGACCGACCACGTTGAAGTAGTCGCCGTTTATCTCTCTGACAAGAAGCGAACCGAGCTTCTGTATCCCGTACGCTCCCGCTTTGTCCATCGGCTCGCCCGAGTCGACGTAGCTTTCTATGAGCGTTTCGGGAAGCTCCCAGAACCTGACGGATGTCAGTTCAAAAAAACTGTGTTCCCTGCCCCCGTAAACGATAGAACAGCCGGTTGAGACCGTATGTACGGCTCCGGAAAGTTCTTTCAGCATTTTGACGGCATCACTGCGGTCTTTCGGCTTAGTGAGTATCCTGCCGTCCTTTATGACGACTGTGTCGCAGCCGATGACGGGAGTATCATGATGAAGCGCTGCAACTGAGCGCGCTTTTGCGAGCGACAGACCGAGCGTGACTTCCTCGGGTCTTGCGTTTTTATCTATGATCTCTTCCGCGTCGGACGGGATGATGCTGACGTTTTCAAAACAAAGTCCTATAAGCTCTTTTCTTCTCGGAGACGCGGACGCAAGGATGACGGGAGTAGTTATTTTCATATCGTCATATAGCTTCATTTGCGGCTTTTGAGAGCGAAATTCCAGGTGCTGCGGCACATATCGTCGACGTCTCTTGTCGCTTTCCAGCCGAGCTCTCTTTCGGCCTTGGACGCGTCGGCGTAACACTCGGCGACGTCTCCCTCGCGCCGGGGCATATTCACGCAGGGGACCTTTACTCCGTTCACTCTCTCGAACGACTTCACGAGGTCGAGAACGCTCTGTCCGTTGCCGGTGCCGAGATTATAGATCTTCATCCCTCCCATGTGTTCGAGCGCCTTTATATGTCCGTGCGCGAGATCCATGACGTGGATGTAGTCTCTGACGCCCGTCCCGTCGCGTGTGGGATAATCGGTGCCGTAGACCGTCAGGGCCTCGGTCTTCCCGAGCGCGGCGTCGACGATGCGGGGCATGAGGTTGTTCGGATGGGTCGGATTGTCGCCCAAAAGTCCGCTCGGATGCGCTCCGACCGGATTGAAGTACCTGAGAAGCGTGACGTCGAATTCCTTGTCCGCAGCGCACAGATCCGTGAGGATGCGCTCGATCATCAGCTTCGTGCTTCCGTAAGGATTCGTAGTAGACAGCGGGAAATCCTCTTTGATCGGAACGCTCTTCGGAACGCCGTAAACGGTGGCTGAGGAGCTGAAAACAAGCTTCTTGCAGCCGTGAGCGCGCATTACCTTCAACAGATTGAGCGTTCCCGTGATATTGTTGTTATAGTATTCGAGCGGCATCTGAACGGATTCGCCGACAGCTTTCAGTCCGGCAAAATGGATGACAGCGTCGATCTCGTTTTCGCTGAAAACGCGTTCTATCCCGTCTTCGTCGAGAAGGTCGGTCTTATAAAAAACGTGGCTTTTGTTTGTGATCGAGTCGATGATCGAATTGACAGAGGCGTCGGAATTGCAGAGATTGTCCAGGATTATGACGTCATATCCCTTTTCGATCAGCTCAACGGAAGTGTGCGAGCCGATAAATCCGGTCCCGCCCGTTACAAGGATTTTCATATATTGCTCCTTTCGGAAAATGAATGCATTTTTACTTTACGGCGACCCAGACGCTTCTCATGCAGCCCTCTTTTCCCGGGAAAACTTCGTTTTCAGCGTGGCGGGAAACGGGCTTCAGGGAGCTCTTTTCGAGAGCATTTTTCACATCTTCGTCCGAAAAGAATCTTTGCCTGAGCCTTTCTCCGGATCTTTTGTAAAGTTCGCCGCACTTCGAAAACACTTCGACGTCAAAATCGCAGGTGAGTTTTTCTTTATCGAAGCGGCATTCCCAGATCAGGACCCCGTTTTCTTTTCTGAAAACGAACTGCCTGCCGTCGTAGTAGTCCGTGAACCTTGTAAGAGTGTTCAGATCGAAGATGAAGACTCCCCCGTCGGCAAGATGCTCCGCGACGCCGTAGAAGACGCGTTCGAGTTCATCCGTCGAAGAAAGATAGTTGAGGCTGTCGTAGCAGCAGACGAAAAGGTTTGCTTTTGCGTCCATTTTCAGTTTTCTCATATCCTGCTTTACGAAAAAGAGCGCGAGAAGAGGGTTCGAGAAGGCTTTTTGAAAAGCGCTCTGGAGCATTTCTTCCGACCTGTCGACTCCCACGACGTCAAGACCTTTTTTTGCGAGTCTGAGCGACATTTCGCCCGTCCCGCAGCAGAGATCGACGGCTCTCGGCTGATAGTCACCTGGGTGCGTCGAAAGCGAGAAGAAGCGCTCGAGAATAAATCTGCAGTAGTCGTCGTAACACGCGTTTTCGTTGAATGAGTCGTATATTACGCCGAGCGCTGAGAAATCGTTCATTTTCACCTCAATAGAAGGTGGCGACTTCCTGATCCGGCTGTACGCAGGGCTCGAAAGCGAGCGCGTCGAGCAGAGGAACGAGGCGGCCGGTCAGTTTGTGTTTTTTGACCGTGATCTTTGCGGTCAGAACGATCCATCTTCCGTTTTCGATATCGGATCCGCCGGGAAATCTGCAGGTGAGCCCGGCAAAACGTATGTCCTGGATACAGCAGGTCATAAGCGGTCTTCCCACGACGTGCGAATCGCGGTTAGAGAGAGCTTTGCCGTCGTTGATCCTGCATTTGAACCTGACGGTCTTGGAGTTGTATTTATCCGTCTCTTCGGAGAGATCTCTGTACCAGAGCGCGTAATCGCCGTCGGCGATATCTATAAGCGGTGCGTTGATATCGAACGGGAGCGGATCGACGATATCGTCGTACTCTACCCTGCCCGCCGCGTATTCGTAGGCTATGTCGGTCCTGCGGCTTATCGCGCGGACGATCTTGTGGAACTCCATCTTGTCGTATTCGTCCCGGAAGCGGTTGAAAACGACGAGCTCGCAGTTGTTGATCTTGTCGACGACAAGAGAGCGCATATTCTGATTGTATTCAAGAAAAGTCGTCGCGTCGAAGAATAAAAAGTCCTGATAGATCATCCATTCCTCGGGCATGTTCTTAAACAGTGTCGAAAGCTGCCACATCCCGTTGTATTCGATGACTACCCTCTCAGCCTTCGACCTCATCCGCATACCGCCGAGCTTCAGAGGAGAGATGTCGGATTCGTTTTCTATCGTCTGAACGGTGACGCAGTCGGACGCGAACGCCGACGGATCATATTCCTCGAAGCCCTCCTCGCAGACTAAAAGAAGCGTCGGAGTGGAGTCGTTGAAGCGCGGATCGCAGAGCGTTTCCTGAATGAATTTCGTTTTCCCGGACTCAAGGAATCCGGTGAACAGATATACGGGTATTTCCATAAACGCCTCGGTGATTTATTACTTGAAAAGGAGGGAGAGTTCTTCTTCGTCGAGCTTGGAGCCTATCACGCAGACCGATCCCGTGATCTCGGCGGTTCCGGTCCTGACCTCGCTCTCGCCGGGAACGAAGTCGAAGTGCAGCCAGGAGCCGTCCTTTGCGGGAACGATGCCCTTCGATCTCAGTACCTGTCCGTAGGTGAGAGAGTCGTTGAGCTTAGAAAGGATCGCGGTAAGTTCTTCTTTGTCAAATTTTCTCGCGGTCTGGACGCCCCAGCTCGTGAAGACGTCGTCGGCGTGGTGGTGTCCGTGGTGATGGTGACAGTGCTCGCCGTGCTCGTGCTCGTGCTCATGGTCGTGGTCGTGGTCACAGCATTCGTGGTGCTCGTGATCATGGTCATGATCGTGATGGTGCTCGTGATGACACTCGTGCTCGTCGTGTCCGTCGTCATCGTCGTCATCGTCGTCGTCTTCGAGAAGAGCGTCGAGCTTTGCTTTCAGCAAGTCTTTATTTTCCATAGCTGCGAGGATCTGCTTCCCGTCGAGCTTGTCCCAGGGAGTGGTGATGAGGTTTGCGGTCTTGTTGTGCTCGCTCACGAGATCTATAACGGCTTTTAACTTCTCATCGGAGACGTCCTGTGTCCTCGAGAGGATGATCGCGGATGCGGATTCGAGCTGGTCGAGATAGAATTCGCCGAAGTTCTTGACGTAGACTTTGGCTTTGTTCGCGTCGACGACTGCCGCCGCGCTGTTGAGGACGACGCCCTCTTTTTCGACGGACTCGACGGCTCTCACGACGTCGCTGAGTTTTCCGACGCCGGACGGCTCGATCACGATCCTGTCGGGAGAGAATTTGTCGACGACTTCTCCCAAAGCCTGCCTGAAATCACCGACGAGACTGCAGCAGATGCAGCCGGAATTCATCTCGGTGATCTGGATGCCGCTCTCCTTGAGAAAGCCTCCGTCGATGGCGATCTGCCCGAACTCGTTTTCGATGATGACGAGCTTTTGTCCGGCGTACGCCTCTTTGATGAGCTTCTTGATGAGATTGGTCATGCCCGCTCCGAGAAAGCCCGAAATTACGTCGATCTTTGTCATAAAAATGCCTCCGAATCATATTCCGGCGCTATCGGCGCCGTTTATAAAAATCATTTTTTATGGGTGTCAAATTCCAACAGTTCGTCAAAAAACACCGATTTGTATCCGTTTTCTTCAAGCCACCTACAGGCGGCATCGAATTTTTCGGGATAATTGGGCTGGTAAAGATGAAATTCCGGATAGAAATACTGTTCGTGCAGACAGATCTCTTTAAAGCGTAAGTAGGGAGTTTCTTTTGCTTTCTCCTCGAATACTTCAGGCACTTCTTCAGGCTTTTTATGCTGTATGCCGCCGTTGCACAGAACGTGGATTATATCGAGAGCTTTATCGTACCAGAATCCGTATCTGTTAATGAGAAAACACCTCTCGGCGTCAACGTAGTTTCTTATATCGACCCCGTGACGCTGATAGTAAAAGAAGTCGCCCGGAAAAGCTCTGTATCCGAGATCCCTGAGAGCCCTCGCGCCCTCGACGGAAACGTCTCCGCAGTGAACAGTGCAGACCGTTTTTGAAAAAGTCTCTTCTCCGGCAAATCTCACTATCTGTTCGTTTATTCTTGACGCCTCAAACTTCATCTGATCGTATGAAACGTGCGGATAGGGTCTTTGCGGTTCATCGGCGTCGGCGTGGAAAGAAAGACGCATCCAGTCTGAATTGGCGATCCATTCGCTTTTATATTTATCCGTCATCGCGGAGAGATCGAAGCCGCCGTGTCTCGGGGTAGAATAAAACAGATTGAGATGGAATTTCGTATTATATCTGTCGTGGATCTTTTTGAGCATCGAAAGATAGGGATCCTCGAAGATCGACTTGTAGACGTCCCTGTTCTCGTTGATGTTCTGCAGAAACCATATATTGTCGTCAAGCGCAAATCTGTACTTTCCAAAGCCTCTTTTAAGATAATAGACGTCTATAGACTTTTCAAGACCGCTTGAGGGCTCAGTGAGAGTGAGAGTCGTCTTATACGAGTTCAGGATCACGTCGGCGCGGTAAATATCGTGGATGTC
>JAFTEP010000041.1 GCA_017453605.1 Clostridia bacterium | reverse complement strand
CCGCAGTTGAGCGCCTGTTCCTCTGTGAGCGCTCTCACGCCCTCGTACGCCGGATGAAGAGCGTTTTCCGTCCCCTCGGGGAAGACGATCCCGACGACTTCAAACAGATCGGACAGTTTTTTGAGCGTTCCCATCGCTCCCGACGCGTGATCGTGGTTCGCGCCGACCTGCACGACTTTTATCTTTTCGTTTGCCATCTCAGTCCTCCGTAAAAAGACACATATTGTCCCTTATCGCCTTCGCCGCTCTTAATATCGGCTGAGTTTTCGTATTACCGTGCTTGTACTGCTGTACGCAAAGATACATGCACACTCCGAACGCCGGACCGATCTGCCTCAGGAGCCGGCAGTACTTTCCTCCGGCGAGGAGAAGAAACGGCGCGCCGAGAGTGTTTTTGAGCTCCTCAGCGATCAGGATATCCTCTATCAGCTGTTCTCTCGTGTTCGCCATGCTGACGATCTTCGATATATCCGCGCCGCGCCTTATCTGCTCTTTGGCGAACTTCACGACCTCGTCCTTCGGGAAGAATGCGTTGAGGTGAGAGGACATCAGCACTTCTTTTCCCATCGAGTGGATCTTTTCGATCAACTTCATCTGCTTTTCGATCGCCCTTTCATCGGAGGTCAGCTGATAGCTCACCGGGCAGAAATAGTCGCCCGGAACGTCCGCAAGATCGGCTCCCGCTTCAAGTCCCTCTATCAGAAGTTCGGCGCACTCGTCGTCCGTCATCCCCTTGCTCTGAGCGTTTCTGTAGCTCGTTATGTATATCGGTCTTCCGGCGCAGGCGTCGAAGATCTTTTTGAGCGTCTCCGGCGTCCTGTATTCTCTCTCAAGGCTCTCGAGCTGGATCCCGAAAGCGTCCGCTCCGTCGTAGAGAGAGTTGAGGATCACGTCTATCGCGCCGTCCGGCGTTTTCTCCTGGACCATCGCGGTCAGGACGGGTTTTGAGTTTTTGAGAAACTTCATTTTCCGATCAGCCTCCAGTCGAACTGCACCAGCGGGAAAGAGCGGCTTTCAAGAAGCCTTGCGAAGACTTCCTTTGCCTGCATCGGCGAATATCTTTCGTCGATCATTTCAGAGAGCTTCAGTCTTCCCGTCGCGGTGAGCTTTATCAGCGCGTTCATATCGTCGTCCTGCGTCCACCAGCCCGGATGCGATTCCACCTCGGGTCTTGCCCGCGTGTGCGCTCCTATCAGCGTTATTCCGGGTCCGTGTACCTTGCGGTAGTAGTCTATCGTGAAATCGCTGCTCCTCGTGCAGCCGAGGAGCGCGACTCTTCCGAATCTCGCCATGCAGTCGAGGATCCCGTCGAGCCCGGCGCCGATCCCCGTGACCTCTATCCCGACCTTCGCTCCGCATCCGGTCAGCTCTTTGGCTTTTGACGCAAAGTCTGGAGCGAATGGATCGAGCGCGAAGTCCGCGCCGCAGGAAAGCGCCTTCTTTCTCTTTTCTTCGTTCGGATCGACGGCGATCACGGGCGCCGCTCCGGCGAGCCTGAGAAGCTTCACCGCGGTCAGCCCGAGGATCCCCATTCCCATCACTATCGCGGATTCCCCGAGCTCGAGCCTGCATTTTCTTATCGCGGCGAGAGGGAAGGTGGCGATGTGGAAATACGCGGCGTCTTCAAAGCTCACGCTGTCCGGGATGGGGTAGACGTTTGCGCAGTCTATGTTGAGAAATCTTCTGTAGACGGACCAGGAGAGCGCGACTCTCTGCCCGGCTTCGATCCCCGTCACGCCCTCGCCGACGGCAGTCACCGTTCCCGCCGAGCTGTAGCCGAGAACGCGCGGAAAGGTCGGCGCTCCGGGCGCGGCGTTGATGTTCAGGCTCTTGTTTCCCTCTAAATTCGCCCTTTCTGTGCCGCTGCTCATCGTCGACACCGCCAGCTCCACCTGCACCTTCCCGGGCGGGGGAGCCTCAACGGGGCTCCCGATCAGTTCCACGACCCGCGGCTCGGTGAATGAAATAGTCAGATTTTTCATTTTTGCTCCTCCTTTTTGCCGTAGCTTTTTTTGTGCATGACGTATCTTCCGCCGTCGATGAGGATATTCGTTCCGTTTATGAACGCTCCCTTGTCCGACGCAAGATACAGTACCATATCTATTATCTCGTCCGGATCGGCGGCCCTGCCCGCAAGAGTCGCCATCTTTGCCATCTCCGGCCTTGTCAGCACCGGACCGGGTGACACGCACACGCATCTCACGTTGTATGGCGCTCCGGCGAGAGCGAGCGATTTTGTCAGACCGAACGCCGCCGCGCTCTTTGACGATGCGTAGGAGATCGCGCGGTCGCTGCCCTCGATCCCGGTGATCGAGCCTATGTTGACGATCACTCCGCTCTTCTGCTCTCTCATCTGCTTCATGACCGCATGCGCCATATATATCTGCGCTCTCAGGTTCACGTCGAGTCCCCAGTCGAAGACTTCTATCGGGATATCGCAGAATTCGAGGCTTCCCGTTTTGTGGATCCTCGTCTCCGCTCCTCCGGCGAAGTTTGCCGCGACGTCTATT
>JAFTEP010000040.1 GCA_017453605.1 Clostridia bacterium | reverse complement strand
CGGGATTTACAAGGAGGCTCAAAGGCTGATACAATATCACTTGCAGTCCCGGACTTTTGCCGGACGGACGATCCTGAAAAAAAGAGGGGAAAACCTGAATGGAAGTAAAAGCGTATAAATACGCCGACGCGCGTGAGGACTGCGTCAGCGAATGGTATTCGAAAAGATACCGCGACCGGGAAGTGCTCGTGCTGATCGAAACCAAGACCACCCAGTCGAAGTCCGACTATCAGGACGGGAAGACCGAAAGGATCTCTTTCGACAACGGCAGGACGTGGAGCGCCTGGGAGAAGGTCTTCGACGCGTCGGGTGAGAAGATGAAGCAGGGCGAGCACGAACTGAATCCATCGTTCGGGTACGGCGGGACGGTGTGGGATCCGGCGCACTCTCATTTTGTCACGCTCACGAACCAGTACGTCTGGATAGGCGGCTACAAAAACGTCGCGAAAAAGCTGTGGAAGGAGGGCGACGGCAGGTATCTTGCCTCCCACGCCTATATCACCGTGTCCGGTGAAAACGGCGAAATATACAAGGAAATGATCCGCTATCAGGACGGGGACGAATTCGATCCCGGCGACTGGGCGAAGCCGTCCTACGCGTTCAGGAATTACGCTCTCGCCTTCGATCCGGTGATCGATCCCGAAAGCGGCGATCTTTTGTTCGCGTTCGAGGCGCACATGCGCACCTGCTGCGAGATGCTCGGGCGGGATATCCTCGACTACTACCCGTACAGGCCGGATTACCCCCACGGGATCATCGTCGCGCGCGGGAAGTGGGACGGGAAAAGATACGTCTTCACCTTCGGGACGCCGATCGTCATCAGCGATCTGTTGTCCTCGCGCGGTCTGGAGGAGGCGGCGCTCGCCGTCCTTTCCGGCGGAAGGATCGTCGTCATAATGCGCGGCTCCAACGTCAAGATGAGCTGGGAACAGCGCCTCGAGCCCGGCGCGCCCGGCTTCAAGTGGTACTCTTATTCCGACGACGGCGCAAAGACCTTCACCGAATGTCTGCCCTGGCGCTTCGACGACGGCGAGGCGGTCTGTTCCTCCGCGACCTACTCCCGGATCTTTTTTGACTCCCGCACCAAGAAGCACTACTGGATCGGGAACGTCACGGGCCACAAAGCGTACGGCAATTTCCCGAGATACCCCCTCAACATAGTGGAGATCGACGAAAAGTACGGCACCGCGAAAAAAGACACGCTCAGCGTGATCGACACGCGCCGCGACGGCGAGCCGGAGACGGTACAGCTTTCAAATTTCAGTCTGTTCTTTGACCGCGAGACAGAAAAACTCGAGGTCTCGCTTTCAAAGATCGGACAGTTCACCGACGATCTTTATTCCGAAAAGGTGTTCAAGTCCGAGGCGTGGCGCTATGAGATAACGCTGTCCTGAACTTCGTCAAACAAGTCTAACAAAATGAAAAAGAACTTTTTCAGGGAGAATCTCCCTCTTGCCGTCGGGCTCGTCCTCACGGCGATCGGTATCAGCGCGGCGGCGATTGTGTTTCATCAGCAGCTCTGGCGGATCCTGCCGCTCTACGTCTCGCTCGCGGTCGCGCTCCTGCAGTCGCGCATGAACAGGCTCGCGCCGCTTCTCGGCGGGATAAACTCCGTCCTCTACGCCGCCGTTTACTGTTACTACGCTCTCTACGGATCGGCGGCGTACGCGCTTCTGGTCTCCTGCCCGGTGCAGATCGCGACCTTCATCCGCTGGAGCAAAAAGCCCTGGGGCGATACGACCGTGTTCAAAAAGCTTTCCGTCCGTCAGCGCGTTATCCTCTTTTTCTCATTCGCGGCTTCTTACGCCGCCCTGACCCCGCTTCTCACCTCCGGCGGCAGGTTCGTCCTGCTCGACAGCGCCATCACTCTTCTCGGTGTGCTGTCGGCGCTTCTCATGATGCTTTCGTTCCGGGAATACGCCCCGGTCACGGTGCTCGGCGTGATTCTCTCCGCCGCGCTCTATATCCTGATGCTCGCCGATACCCCGGAGCAGACCACGTATCTCGTTTTCAATCTCTATTCTCTCGTCTGCACCTCGACCGCCGCCGTCCGTATCCGCCGCGTCTGCGCCGAGCAGGATCCTTCAGGAGGCTCCGCTTCTTGACTTTTGCCCCCGCAAAACAGTGTTTTGCAGAGTG
>JAFTEP010000039.1 GCA_017453605.1 Clostridia bacterium | reverse complement strand
GATTTTCAATTTAGCTGTTTTGGCGATAGGCAAACAATTTAGCTGACGCGCTTTGCGCGGCAATTTAGCTCTGACAAACAACAAAGAACAGACTGAAGAATTTCCAGCCTGTTCTTTTCAATAATTGCGCACTTACTCACCGCATTTATGCGTTGTTAACAACTTCCTTATCGGGCTTTTCCCTTTGCCGCGATCCTGTTTTGTATCCCGAAGATGTGAGATTTCACTGTTCTTTTTTGTTTGCCGCGTCTTTTTCGGGCTTATCTTCTTTATTCTCTTTATCCGCCCTGACTTGATCGTCCTTTTTGTCTTTCTTGTCAGACGGACCGTTTTTGCCGGAGAAGAGCTTTGATCTCAGAAGATCTTTTATCTTTGAGGCGATGCCCGTCTTTTTGGGCGACGGATCCCGGATCTCCCCGGGATCGTTAAGGACGATGCCCTCTCCCTTATACGCGACGAAATCCTCCGTGGAGGTCGACTCCATACCCTTCTGTTTGAGCCTGAAATCGACCCAGCGGCGCACGAGCGCGTAGATCACGGCGAAGACCGGCACTCCGAGGATCATTCCCCAGAAGCCGAACAGACCGCCGCCGAGAAGGATCGAGACCACGATCCACAGAGGATCGAGACCCGTGCTCCTGCCGAGCACCTTCGGTCCGATGATGTTGCCGTCGAGCTGCTGGAGGATGATGACGATGATTATATAGATCCAGAGCTTCGCGGGGTTCACCAGAACGAGGATGATCCCGCCGATGATCCCGCCGATGATCGGCCCGAAGAACGGAACTATGTTAGTGATGCCGATTATCACCGCGAGAAGGACCGCGATCTCCATGCCGGAGGCGGCGAATCCTATGAACGCGAGCAGTCCGATGAAGAAGCTGACGATGATCTTGCCGGAAAGAAAGCTTCCGACGGTGTCGTTCACGGCGCGGACGAGACCGATGGTCTTGTCGGCGCTCTCTTTCTTGAGGATCGCGAGAAGGATCTTCTTTGCTCTCGCGCAGAGGCGTTCCTTATCGTAGAGCATATAGATCGAGACCACGACGCCGACGACGAAATTGCTCAGCCCGGAGGTAAGTCCCGCAATGAAGTTGACGATATCGGGGATCAGCTTCGGGATGGACGAGATCAGGGTCCCGAGACTCTCGCTGAGCGCGGCGACGATAGAGTCGGTCTGCTCGAGGATGAAGGAATTGTTGGAAAGAGTCGAGTGGAGCCAGTCTGAAAATCTGCCGAAAGCTTCCGTGATCTGAGTCGCGCTTATCTTTGAGGTGAGCCCGGAAATGCTCTGTATGAGCTGAGGGATGATGAGCAACAGGATCAGGACCACGATGGCAAGCGCCAGAACGTAGCTGATGACAAGAGCGAGAGTTCGTCTTGTCTTGGGCTTTTTGGGTCTGCCGCCCTTTTCGAGCTTTCCTTCGACGAACCTCAAAACGAAATTGACGATGTATGCGATGACGAATCCCGTCGCGAAGGGGCTGAACAGCCCCGCCCAGAACGCGATGCCCGAGGCGATCGTCTGTCCGTTTTCGATCGCGGTGTAGAACAAAAAACAGGCGACAAAGGTCAGAAACACCCATAGCGCTATCGTGAAGTATTTTTTGTTTTTCATCCCTTCACCCGCTTTCCTTTAAGTCTTTTGCCGTTTCAGGCGCGCTTCCAGTGAGTGCCGTCGGGGCGGTCCTCGAGAATGATGCCCCGAGAGGCAAGCTCGGCCCTGATGCTGTCCGCGAGGGCGTAGTTTTTCGCCTTCTTCGCGGCGGCGCGCTCGGCGATCTTTGCCTCTATCGCGGCGTCGTCTCCGTCGGCTTTCTTTTCGGGCTTCATGAAGCCCAGAAGCCCGACAAGCTCCGTATAGAGCGCCTGAGTGCGCTTCACGAACGCCGCGCTGCGCGGCGAGACGAGCGCCACGTTGACGTCCTTCACGAGTTCGAACACCGCGCTGATCGCGTCGGCGGTGTTGAGATCGTCCTCCATCGCCGAAACAAACTGCTCTTTTCTCTTATCCTGAAGTTCAATGAGCTTTTCTTCCTCTTCGCTGAGAACGTCTCCCGAGGCGTTTTTCAGCGCGAGAGCGATGTTGTCCTCGCAGTTGTAGAGCCTCTCGAGGGAGGACTTTGCCATTTCGAGAGTGTCCGCGGAGAAGTTCACGGGGCTGCGGTAGTGCGCGCTCAGAAGGAAGAACCTGATCGCGGGATAGCCGTATTTTGCGGCGGCGTCCCTGACAGTGAAGAAGTTGCCGAGAGATTTCGACATCTTCTTGTTGTCGACGTTGATGTAGCCGTTGTGCATCCAGAAGCGGCTGAACGGCACTCCGAACGCCGCCTCGGACTGGGCGATCTCGT
>JAFTEP010000004.1 GCA_017453605.1 Clostridia bacterium | reverse complement strand
ATGAACAGCGCCTTCGTGTTCGGTCTTATCGCGGCTTTCACTTCGTCGGGGTCGTGGATATCGACAAAGCTCGTCTCGATCCCGTACTGCGGCAGAGTGTGCGCCAGAAGGTTGTAGCTTCCGCCGTATATGGTCTTCTGTGCGACGACGTGGTCGCCCTTTTGCGCGAGAGCCTGGATCGCGTAGGTTATCGCAGCGGCTCCCGAAGCGAGCGCGAGTGCGGCGACTCCGCCCTCGAGCGCAGCGACTCTCTTTTCGAGAACGTCCTGAGTGGAGTTTGTGAGCCTGCCGTATATGTTTCCCGGATCCGCGAGCCCGAAGCGGGCGGCGGCGTGTGCGCTGTTGCGGAAGACGTAGGACGTGGTCTGATAGATCGGCACTGCTCTCGAATCGGTCGCCGGGTCGGCCTGTTCCTGTCCGACGTGGAGCTGAAGCGTTTCGAATTTATAACTCATTTTTCTTTTCTCCCGTTATTTAATATTAGTGTGTTTCGGTCTCTTTTCGGCTTTGACATCGGCGCATTCGTCCGAATCTGAAATTCGCTCTCAGAAGGAGTTCAAACAATTTTATCATTTTGTTTTCCTTTCCGCTTGAAATCATACTAAATCTATGTTATTATAGGTTTATCAAGCAACGGAGGCTTATTATGAGAGTATCGACAAAGGGGCGTTACGCGCTCAGGATGATGGTGGATCTCGCGGAACACGCTGACGAGGGCTTCATCGCTCTCAGGGACGTCGCCGAGCGCCAAGGCATTTCAAAAAAGTATCTCGAACAGATCGTTGGGGTCTTTCACCGGTCTGACCTTCTGCGCGCCAACCGCGGATCGCAGGGGGGATATATGCTTTCGCGCTCACCGTCAAAATGCACGGTAGGCGAGATACTGAGGCTCACCGAGGGATCTCTTGCCCCGGTCGCCTGCGTCGACAGCGATCCGGTCGAGTGCGAAAGAAGCGCGGACTGCTCGACGCTTCCGGTCTGGCAGGGTCTCAACAAGGTCGTCAACGAGTATCTCGACGGGATCACGCTGCAGGATATTTTAGACAAGAAGCGCGAACGCGATCCTTTCAACTACGTTATATGATCTTAACTCCGCCGCCCGGCAAGCGGCGGCGTTTTTGCGTCTCACAGCTTAACCTACATTTCCTATCAGCTTTGTAGGCATTATATCACCTTTTTTCCGGTTTGTCAAGAGGTTTTTATATATATTTGTGTTTTTTTTCAAGTTTTTTTCAAGTATTTTTGAGTAACCGTGTAAGATTTTCACGGTTTTGTGCGTCTAAAAGGGCGAATCGGTTCAAATTGAGGTAAAATCATGACAGACAAAAATCTTCTCGAGCTTCTGAAAAGAGATCCGGGAGAGGGCATTAACAGACTGTTAAGTCAGTTTTCCGGCTTTGTTTTCTCGGTCGTGAGGTGCAGACTCGAAGACGTTTGCGATTCATCCGAGATCGAGGACTGCGTGACGGAAGTCTTCATCAAATTCTCTTCAAATCTTGACGGATTCCGCGCCGAGAGTTCCCTGAAGACCTATCTCGGAGTTATCGCGAGAAACGCAGCTCTCGACCGTCTGAGAAAACGCGTTCCGTCGATCTCAATGGATGAACGGGATTTTTTGATTGACGTCCCCGATCCGTACTCCGTTGAAGACGGCGTAGCCGATAGGATACTGCTTGAGACAGTTTTCAGCGAGATAAAGGCGATGGGGAAGCCCGATTCCGAGATCCTGTTCAGAAAGTACTATCTCGGTCAGAGCTCCGCCTCCGTCGCAAAGGCGTTGAGATTGAGCGTTTCTAACGTCGATACAAGAGCGCACCGGGCTCTGAAGAAGCTCAGAGCAAAATTCGGAGGTGAAGAAAAATGAAAAAAATATTTTCAGAGCTTGCGTATTGCGCTGAGCCTGAAACACTTGAAGATCTGTTTGGCATCATTAAGCCCGAAAAGGTTTCCGGGTCGGTTCTATCCTCGATCCGGGAACGGGTAACCGGGAAAGTTCCTGATAAAAAAACCGGACGGCTCGTGAAGTTCGTTCTTCCGGCAGCCGCCTGTCTTGTGGTCGTTTTCGCGGCACTGTTTTTTGCCGGTTTCATCGGACGGCCCGCGCTTCCTGACGGCGCGATCAAACTGAACGTCAGAAAAGAAACAACCGACAGGATTGCTGTCAACAGGGAACTCCCAAAAGGAAGTTATTTGTCGCCAAGCGACGATTACTTCGGATATGTGGGCTTGTCTTTTTATGAAGTGAACGGTATGACCTATATGTATTACTATGAAAACGGACCGATTTATACTTTTGACGGCGATTCTTTTGCCGACACGGGAAAGACCGTAAAACATTCTTATGTTCTGTCAGTTAAAGCAGACGACGGTTTCGGTTATTTCGGCGGAGTGTTTGATAGCGGCGGAAGGATTGAGCCTGTCGATATTTCTCTCTCGCCCGATTTGAATTATCATGGGCTTTTCCGCGTCGATCTTCTGACGGGAAAAGAAGAAAGATACGTCGAAACCGCGGATTACGTCACCTCTGTCGCCGTTAACGGCACAAAGGTCTATTACGTAACCTGCACGGAATTTGACAGCAATTATTATTATATCGATATGAGCAAATACCCTGACGCGAGGTTTTCCCTGAAATGTGTCGACACCGTAACCGGAGAGATCCTGAATATGATTCCGGATTCCGATCAGGCGATAAAAGTCCTCGGTTATCAAGACGGCAGGCTGTATTTTTTCCGTTCCGCAGCGCTCGACCCGAAGACCCTTGAGCTTTGCTTTATTGATTCGGACGATCTGCTTTTCGCTCTTCCCGTCACCTATCCTAACGACACGCTGTGCTACCCTGTAGTCTTTTCCGATTCCTGGATCTTCATCCGTTCCATCCGCAGCTACAGCGTTACGGAAGATGGCGGTGAAGATCAGGTGAGATTCGATATGATTGAAGCCGTCGACGTTTATGATCTCGACGGGAATAAGATCGGCGATACTTCAGCTGATTTCTGTCACGTCAGAAAAAGCAGTATCAAAAACTATCTTGTAACAGACGATTCAAGCAAGAGGTTTGAAAGATGGGGAGGAGACGATCTTGCGATATACGGCGGCAAAATCGTTTCATATTCAGCGGAAGGCTTTTATCTCGACGACCCGAAGAGTCGAAGCAGTCAGAAAATCATAGACAGAACCGAGGTTCTTTCGGAAAAAGAAAACGCAAAGTATTCGGATCCTTCGATCGAGATCGCGGACTATCTGAGATATTGTTTTTTTAGAGGCACTTCGAAGACCGTCTATAACGGCAAGCTTTATATTCTTATCGAAGTTCCGCTCGAGCTTATCAATGTTTCGCTCAATAACCCTTATTCTCAGGCTTTTGAGGAATATTTCAATTTTTGTCCGCGCATCGTTGAATACGACGGCGCCGACGTTCGACTCTTCGATATTAACCCCGCAAACGCAAGTCGATAGTAAGAAATTTTGTTTTTCCTTCATAAGGAGCGATCAGAGTCATTTCGGATACAAGGCAGGAAAAGATCTTCTTTTCCCTGACGCCTCCGTAAATGACGAAGGCCTCGAAACTCCCGTGATAGATCACGTATTTATATTCTATGGAAACGTATCTCCCGGTAAAGTGCACGAGGATCCACGTAGCGAGAGGTATATTCCGCGAATCCCGGGTCTTTGTACGCCTGATCTGCTATCTCGGGATTCGGATTCTTTTTTGTTTTCATTTTGATTTACCGTTCTTTTATAAGTGAAATATCCCGCTTTGCCCGATGTGAAATAACGGCATCTGCATTTTCACTCAGAGCCGATTCAGCTGCAAAAAGCAGTCCGTCGGGACTGCTTTTTGCTGCGTTTAACGCCCGAAATCGCAAAAGTGAAATCGCGCCGGTGGCGCGGTGAAATCTTCGGGCAAAGCCCTCAGGTGAAATCGAGCGCTTCACGCTCGGTGAAATTAAATCCACCCACGGGAACCCCCAACGCTCACAAGTTCGCGTCGGGGAACCCCTCAACCCGCCGTCGAGGCGGATTTCACCCTGCGAAGCAGGATTTTATCGGCGT
>JAFTEP010000038.1 GCA_017453605.1 Clostridia bacterium | reverse complement strand
CATTTGAAGGCAAACGCGAACAAGAACAAATTCATCGAAGAAACGGTAAAAGTAGAAAGCCAAGCGTACATAAACGACTTGAACGAAGCGATAAATGAGGATCGGAATAAACGACTTGAACGAAGCGATAAATGAGGATCGGAAGAACCACGGGAAAAAGGAATTGAAATTTGACGGCGAGCCGAAGAAAAATGACGGCGAAGACGACGAGGACTATTTTGACGACGGCAGCGGCAAAGGCGAGACAGGCGGGGACGGAAAAACAAAGACGATAAAAATAAGCACAACGGATCCCGAGAGCGGGTTCATGCATCGGGACGGAAAACCTAAAGGTTTCTTCTACCTCGATCACAGGACGGTAGATTCAAAAGATAATATCATAACCGACGTATACGTAACTCCGGGAAACACAAATGACGTAAAGCCGTACATAGAAAGACTGAAATACCAGATAGACAGATTCGGATTCAAAGTAAAGACGGTCGGACTGGACGCGGGATACAACACGGCGGCGATATGCAAGCAAATATACGATCTCGGACTGAATGCCGCGATGGGAAGTCGCAGAGGGTGTCAGCAGAAAGGTAAATACGGCAAATACAAATTCAAATACATCCCCGAATGGGACGTATACATTTGTCCGGAGCGAAACTATTTGGAGTATGTTACTACAGATCGGGACGGGTACCGTGAATACAAGTGCAAAAACGGCAGATGCGCGACTTGTCCTTGTAAGGGGGAATGTTTGAGTGCCAGGCAAAAGACGAAAAGCCTGCGCCGCCACGTATGGGAAGATTACAAGGATAAGGCGTATATCTTCACTCATACGGATGAAGGCAAGGCAATATACCAAAGACGAAAAGAAACCATTGAACGAAGCTTCGCGGACGCAAAAGAACTCCACGGGCTCCGCTATTGCCGTATGCGCGGGATCGCCAAGGTCGAGGAGCAATGTCTGCTCACCGCGGCCGTTCAAAACATAAAAAAGATCGCAACGATCCTTCATAGGAAGGATTTGCTGCGTTCTTTCTCCGCTCACATTCTAAACCTTATTCGCTTCCTGTTATATGCGTTGACAAACCCGCCTATATGGCGGGTTTGTCAGTAGTCTGGGTCCGGGCGAGATCGCCCGGACCGATTTTTTATTTTGCTATAACGAAGCTCTCCCTGACCTTTTTTTCGGAGTCGGTGAAGGCAAGATCTATTTTTTCGGGAGATATTTTCAGCGCCGTCCCGACGTATCCGCTCCCCTCCATCTTCCCTCCTATCGCCATAGGGAAATTCCTCTGAGCGAAGCCGGGCGCCGCTTCCTTCCCGAAAAACAGCGTGTTGTGGTTGTGGCCGCAGAGCATAAGATCGAGCCCCATCGCGTTCAGCTGCTCCATCCACTCGGAAAAGATCTCCTTTGAGAACAGGTTGTCGTTGAGGGCGGGATAGATGTGGCAAACGGCGATGCGCGAGGTCACGCCCGGCGCAAGGTATTCGTTTCGGGCGTTTTCGTTGATCCTTTTCAAAAACTCAGTCTGTCTTCTTCTGTAGGCGTCGAAGGCGACCATCCCCCCGTATTCCTCGCTCGAATCCGGCTTGTCCTCGCCGCAGTCGAGGACGAGAGTCCAGACCCCGCCGAGGCGCGTCGTGAAGAAGAAGTCGCCGTTTACGTTGGGGGTCTGAAACACGAAATCGACGGCGCACTCCCCTCTCGTGTCGTGATTGCCGCGGGAGAAGACGATCGGGATGCTCCCGTGGGCGACCTGAGCGCAGAGCAGGTGGACCTTGCGGATCATTTCGGCAGAGCCGCTGTGATCGGGGATGTCTCCGTTGAGGATGATAAGATCGGCGCCGTCAGGGAAGAAGCCCGCCGCGGCGACCGGTCCCGACAGATGCGAATGGGTGTCGCAGAGGTGATAGACGTTAAGGCTCTTTTTGTCCTTTATCCCTCTGAACGCGTATCTTGCCGTCGCGACCTCGCCGCTTTTGGGCCAGTAGGGCGCGCGTTCCCTTACGGGTGCGAAATTTACGCTGTAGCCTCCCGCCGCGTCGAGCTCCTCCATAGGGACGAAGACGCGGTGCACGACGAGATCGCTGCGCCGCAGACCGCCGACCGTCTCGCCGTACTCCCTGCCGTCGACCTCTGCCCAGCCTATCCCGGGGCAGTCCGTCAGAAAGATCACGCAGTATCCGGCGCCGACGGCGAAGACCGCGGGATCGCAGACCAGAAACTCTCCCCTTTTTTCCGTCAAAAGAAAGTCCTTTATCGAGCTCATCAGTAACCTCCGTCATGAATAAACCTCTTTTTGTTCTTTTTTCATTTTATCACCCAGCCGGAGGTCTGTCAAGCCGTTTTAATATTCACGTTTACTGCATTTTTTGCATACAATCTGCATAATTATTTAAAAAACTGCGCCGAGACCCTTGACAAAGCGAAAAAAACGTGTATAATAGTCGCATAAAAACAACAAAAAACTATCCGGAGGCTTTCACAATTAAAAAAAGCGACATCAAAAAAGTAGTGCTTGCATATTCCGGAGGTCTGGACACCTCCGTGATCATCCCGTGGCTGAAAGAAAACTACAACAACTGCGAGGTCATCGCGGTCTCGGGCAACGTCGGTCAGGCTGACGAGCTCGACGGTCTCGAGGAAAAGGCGATCAAGACCGGGGCCTCGAAAATTTACATCGAGGATCTGACGGACGATTTCGTGGACAATTACGTCATCCCGACCGTCAAGGCGGGCGCTCTCTACGAGGACTATATGCTCGGGACCTCTTTCGCGCGTCCGGTGATCGCAAAGCGCATCGTCGAGATCGCCAAGGCGGAGGGCGCCGACGCGATCTGCCACGGCTGCACCGGCAAGGGCAACGATCAGGTCAGGTTCGAGCTCACGATCAAGGCCTTCGCGCCCGATATGCACGTCATCGCCCCCTGGAGGGAATGGACGATCAAGAGCCGCGAGGAGGAGATCGACTACGCCGAGAAGCACAACGTCCCTCTGAAGATCAACCGCGAGACCAACTATTCAAAGGACAAGAACCTCTGGCACCTCTCTCACGAGGGTCTGGATCT
>JAFTEP010000037.1 GCA_017453605.1 Clostridia bacterium | reverse complement strand
GCGCCCGCCCACTCGTTCTGCATGATGCCCAGGAAGTTGACCATCTGGTTGCAGAGGGTGGAGAGGTGGTTGGCGGGGGAGGAGGTGATCTTTCCGGGAACGCCGCCGAGGCCCTCCTGGATGAGCTGCTTCAGGCTCCATCCTGCGCAGTAGCCGGTGAGCATCGACAGATCGTGCAGATGGATGTCGGCGCTGCGGTGAGCCTGCGCGACCTCGTCGGCGTAGACCTCGCTGAGCCAGTAGTTGGCGGTGATCGCGCCGGAATTGGAGAGGATCAGTCCGCCGACCGAATAGGTGACGGTGGAGTTTTCCTTGACTCTCCAGTCGTTGATCTTGAGGTAGTTGTCGACAAGATCTTTGTAGTTGAGAAGAGCGGAGTTGACGTTGCGGACCTTCTCGCGCTGTCTGCGGTAGAGGATGTAGGCTTTGGCGACGTCGGCGTATCCCGATTCGCTAAGGACCTTTTCAACGCTGTCCTGGATATCCTCGACGCTGATCTTCCCGTCCTTGATCTTGCTTTCGAAATCCGATGAAACGTGAAGCGAGATCAGCTCTATCACGCTGGGATGATACTGCTTTCCCAGCGCCTCGAAGGCTTTGGTTATGGCGACGCCGATCTTTGAAATGTCGAAATCTACGACTTTTCCGTCTCTTTTTACTACTTGATACATGATAAACTCCCTTTGGGTGTATTGATAAATAAACCGGTCAGGCGCCAAAGCCCGAGCCGCGTTTATATTGTATCACCAAAAGGGAGCTTTGTCAATATATTGCGGACAACTTTTTAAAAAATTACTACATATTGTGTCAGCGGGCGTCATTATCCCTGTCAGAGCTCGGCTCCGCGCAGCTCGGCTCCGGGAACGTATCCCCGCGCGATATCAAGAAATCTTTTCAGTTTTTCTCTCGGCGGGGCGGAAAGCTCGGCGAACGGAACGGTGTCGCGGTCCGCGAAGCACTGGATGAACCAGAATTTTGTTCCCCGGATCATTTCCCCGATCTTTTTTACGTCCTCTTCGTCGTGGAGCTGATCGACGACCGTCGTGCGAAGTTCGTATTCCGCGCCGCTGTCCTTCAGGATCGCGAGGCTTTCAAAAAGCGGCGCAAGATCAATTTTTTCAAGCCCGCAGGTCGCGGCGTATTTTTCGGGACTGTTCTTGACGTCGACCGCGATATAGTCCGCGAGTTTTTCGTCAACTATTCTTTTGAGCATTTCCGGGTGGAAGCCGTTGGTGTCGAGCTTCGTCGAAAAGCCGAGAGCTCTCACTTTTTTTAAAAACTCCGGCAGATCCTTCTGCAGGCAGGGCTCGCCCCCCGTGACGGCGACCCCGTCGATCAGCCCGCGCCTTTTTTCAAGAAAAGAAAAAAACTCCTCTTCGCCGCAGTATGGCTCGGCTTTTCCCGTCGCCAGCTCGTAGTTGTGGCAGAAAACGCACCTGAGATCGCAGCCGCCGGTGAAGACCGTGCAGGCGACCTTTCCCGGAAAATCCAAAAGCGTCATTTTCTGCAGACCGTATATCTTCATTTCTTTTTCCTTTATTATTTTATTATCCCGTCCTCACACGGCGGCGAGAACGCTGAGATTTCTTATAAACGGGCTCTTTATCATGTCGTTGACGCTGTACGCGTGCTTTTCGAGATCGCCGCAGACGGCTTTTGTCAGCGAGCGTTCGATCAGGACCCCCGCGACGTCCGAGCAGATCCCCTCTATAACGCCGTATTTTTCCTCGGCGGTATTTTCATCGTTGGGCGTCGTCAGAAGGTATTCCAGAAGGTCCGCCGTGAACGGCAGGACCGGCAGCTCTCTCAGCGCGCGGAAAGTCCATTTGTAGTAGGGCTGATATTTTCCGTTCAGCAAAAACACCGCCGACGCCGCGCTTTTTGAAAACTCCGCTACGGCAAGCTGCGCGGCGGCGGGCTCCCCGTGTGACAGACAGCGGCTGTAGTTGTACTGACCCGACTGCGCCATCAAAAGAAGATGTCCGGCGAGCTTTTTCAAAAAGACGTCTTCCGGGAAGAAAGAGAGTTCTTCTCTTATCCTGCTGAAATTCCCTGACGGATCGGAGAAGAGCTCGCCCCCGGTGACCTCTATCAGCGCCTGATCGGGGAGGGAGAGCCAGCTTTTTTCGTTGGGCTTCCCGTCCGGACAGCCGATCTTTTCTTCAAGAAATTCCCCGAGCCTTATGACCCCGTGTCTGTTTCCTCCGACCGGCGCGATCTTCTGCCTCTTCACGCCCCCGAATTCTCCCGGCAGCGCCGCGTACGCGCGCTCGAGCTCGAAAGCCCTGCGCCTGTCGACTTCGTCCTCGCCCGGCAGGAAGATCGAAAATCCCGGCTCGAAATCGTGGTCGCGCGAGACCTCGTCGTCGTACCCCAGGCATTCCGACCCTGCGCCGACAAGACCTATCGCGCAGAGAGAAATTATATCCGGGAATCTTTCTTCGAGCATCGGCTTGCCGAATTTCAGGTAGTATTCCCTCGACAGTTCAAGTCCCTTCATATCTTTACGGTTCCTTTTATCCCTCGGTTTTTTCCCCGTTCCGGGCGTAGATTTCTTCGCTTATCTTTTTCAGTCTTTCGGCGTCCGCGAAAAATCCGTGATGTTCTATTCCGGGCGCGCACTTCTCGCAGACGAAGGCGTAGTAGCCGTCCCTCGCGAGCCCGGGGCTGTCGAGGAGCCCGAGGGCTTTCTCAACGAGCTCGAATATCTTTTTTTCCGCCTTCTCAGAGCCGTCTCTCGCTTCGAGAGTATCGGCGGCGTTGAGGCAGGTGATCGCTCTTTCCGCCTCCGAGTTTTCGACGCGGCGCATATATCCGTCCGCTTCTTCAAAAAGTTCCAGCGCCCTGTCGAATTTGCCGAGCGCCGAATAGCAAAGCCCCATATTGTTGCAGAGCCCTCCGAGAAGCTCCGCCTTTGTCAGAGGGCTCGATTCGTAGGCCGCCTTCGCCTGCCCGAAGAGCTCCAGAGCCCTTTCGTTCTCTCCGAAAGCGCTGCAGGCGGTCGCGGCGTTCACGAAGGCGGTCCCCGCGCTGACGTTCTTTTCAAAGCCGAGCTTTTTTAAAAGTTCGACCGTCTCGTCGACAAATTTCAGGGCTTCGCTTTTATTTTGTGTCTTTCTGTAGTGTCCGACGAGTTCGCAGCAGACAGTCAATTGTCCGCGAAGGTCGCCGCCGAGCCGGGCTTCCTCCAGCCAGTATAAAAGATGTCTCTGGGCTCCGGCGTAATCGCGGCGGCTCATATATTCGTCGAGCTTTTCGATTATCCTAAGCTGAGGCACGGGCTTTACGTTCTCGCCCGGCAGATCCATGCACAACAGACAGCGCGGTTCGGCGTAATCCTCGGGCGAAATGGGTGTTTTGTCGGTCGCCATTTTTTCCTCCCGGTTTTTATTCGCCTATATTATGCCACTTCCCGCCCGATTTTTCAAGACCTTCTTTTTTCTTGTTGACAAATCGCGCCCGTCTGTTATAATAGACTAAAGAAAAAAACTTACGGAGAAAAAGATGGAGACGACCGAAGAAAAGATCGCAAAGCTCAAAAAAATATTATATGAAAATTCAAACATCGTGTTTTTCGGAGGGGCGGGAGTTTCCACGGAGAGCGGAGTGCCGGACTTCAGGAGCAAGGACGGGCTCTACAACAACCGCGGAGTGCGCTTCGAGAGCTACAGCCCCGAATATCTTCTGAGCCGCGACTGCCTCGAAAACGAGCCCGAGGTCTTCTTCGAGTTCTACCGCCAGAAGCTCGACGGCCGCTCGGTGAAGCCGAACAAGGCGCACTACGCCCTCGCAAAGCTCGAAAGAGAGGGGAGGCTGAAAGGAGTCGTCACCCAGAACATCGACGGTCTCCATCAGCTTGCCGGGAGCAAAAAGGTCTTCGAGATCCACGGCACTACAAAGAGAAACTACTGCATGAGATGCGCTAAAGTATACCCCGCCGACTTTATCTTCGAGTGCGAGGAAAAGATCCCGCGCTGCACCTGCGGCGGCGTCGTCAGGTGCGACGTCACGCTCTACGGCGAACAGTTGCCCGAGGACGCGGTCCGAGGAGCTGTCGAGGCGATAAGCGCGGCTGACGTTCTCATCATCGGCGGCACCTCGCTTACGGTCTATCCCGCCGCTTCGTATATAGACTATTTTACGGGCAGGCAGCTTGTCGTCATCAACAAACAGCCTCTCTCGAAATTCTTCTCCGGCGCCGTGACTCTCGAAATAAACGCGCCGATAGGCGAAGTCCTCGGCGCGGCGACGGAAGGATGACCGGCCGTAAAAAAGCTTCGTCCCGGGACGCTTGAGTCAGAGCAGGCGTCCCGGTTTTTTGAGCTTAGCTTTGAAATTGCTCTAATCAGTGCTGTTTTCCGCAAAACCAACGCAAAAGCACTTTTGACAACCAACGGTCATCAAAAGCGCTATGCGTCCGGTTAGGCATGGATTGCTTTCCGCTTTATATTTTTTTACGTTTGAATATAGTGAAACTATAAAAAATAAACTTGCGGTTAAATATAGGTTTCCTGACGATCCCTTTACAATCCTCTTTTTCGCGCTATAATTAAATCAGAAACAGGCGCCGTTTCAATATTATTTATCGGAGGATATTATGAAAATCACAATAGGAACAAATATCAAACGTTTGCGAGCCGAAAAGGGTGTTACGCAGGATCAGCTCGCAGAGGCGAT
>JAFTEP010000036.1 GCA_017453605.1 Clostridia bacterium | reverse complement strand
TGCTTCTTAACATATTTTTATCACCTTATGATTTTTCTTGCTGCTATTATATCATATTTTTACTTATATTTCTACCCCTTTTCTTTAAATAATCACAAAAAAAGACCGCCGACTTATCTTTGTCAGCGGCCTGGACCGGGAGAAACAAGGTTTCTCCCGGTCGTTTTTTGTTTCCGGCATGCCTCACGGCTTGCCGGAGCGAATGCTTTTAAGATCAGTATTTCATCCCGGTCTCGTCTTCTATGCGCTTCTTGTAAGCCTTTTCGTACGCCGAGACGATCTCCGGCGCTCTCCCGCCGACCTCACACCCGTCGATCTTCTCGCAGACGTTGAGCGGAGCGGAAGCGGACATGATGAGGACCTCGTCCGACGTCTTCATATCACTGACAGTGAACTTCTCTTCCCTCACCGGGATGCCGAGAGCCGTGCTTATCTCGATAAAGTGCTTTCTCGACACGCTCGGGAGGATGAACCTGTCGAGCGGAGGAGTGACAAAGCATCCGCCCTTTATGAGGGCGACCGCGCTGTGAGAGCCCTCGGTGACGGTCTCTCCGCGGTGTAGGATCGCTTCGTAGCAGCCCTTTTCGGAAGCCTCCTGCTGAGCGAGGACGCTGCACAGAAGATTGAGCGTCTTGACGTCGCACATTTCAAAGCGGACGTCCTCTTTTGTGATCGCGCTGACCTTCCTGCCGAGCTCTTTCATTCCGCCGGGTCTGAGCGAGAAGAAGAGATTTCCCTTTGCTCCCTCAGGGAAGGCGTGGTTCCGGGGGGCGGTCCCCCTGGAGGCCTGCATATAGATCTTTGCTTCCTTTACGTCGGGATCGAGCCGGTCGATAAGCTCGAGACAGAGTTTCTCGAGCTCCTCACGGGTCAGCCCGAGGTCTATTTTCATTCTGTTGACGTTCCCGAAAAATCTGTCGAGGTGATCCTTCAAGGCGAACATTTTTTTGTTGTGGACGGTCGAGAAATCGTAGATTCCGTCGCCGAAATAGAAGGCGCGGTCGCCCGCCGGGATCATCATTTCGTCCGCGCCGGTTATCCTTCCGTTGTAATATGCAAGATCCTTCAATGCTTATTCCTCCGTAGGTCCGAGATGTGTCGAAGTATCGGCGAGATACTGCCTTAAAAGCGTCAGGTCGACGGTGTTGACTTCTCCGCTGCCGTCTACGTCGACGCCCGCCTTGACGCTTGTCGAGCTGTCCGCAAGATACTGTCTGACGATGGTCAGATCGAGGGTGTTGATGTCGTCGTCTCCGCTGGCGTCGCCGTAGATGATGAAGTTTTCAACGTCCACCGCTTCTCCGCAGACGCTGCAGACGTGCCAGCGCTGATCGTGAAACTCGTTCCAGACCCAGACGGTTTCGTCGGCGTCGTGTCCGAGAGGAGAGCCGAAGAACAGATCGTCGGGATCGACTTCGATAAGCATCGCGCGCTGATTAGAGTCGGCGCACGTGACGGTGTTGAGAGTGTTGCCGTCGGAGTAGAGCGAATAGTACTTTTCTCCGTCCTTATAGTAAGCTCTGTGCGCGCTCGCGGTGCAGGTCGCGCTCTCTTCGGGATAAGAGATCATCGCGGGGATGTTGTAGGTGCGTCTGCCGAGCGCGATGGACTGGCTGAGATAGGGCTGACCGTTCGCGCTTGATACCTTGAATCCCAAAGAGCAGGTGAAGACCGCCAGCGAAGCGTAGTTGAAGCTTTGAGACATCGGGACGATGGAGAGATCTAAGACGTTCTGTGTCGCGAAGAAGTCAAGCCCGGAGTATGTGTCGTAACCGAGATCGTAATTATCCAAATAACGGTAGTTGATCGCCCAGTTATAGGAATAAAGCACAGTGTAGTTTGCGCTTCCGAAGGCGGGATCGGCGTCAATGACGGTGATCATATCGTCATATATCGACATATTGCCGTTGAAATAACTCGAGATCATCGTGCGGAAGAACGCGGCGTAGGCGTTCGCTTCGGCAAGCTTTTCGGCTTTCAGATCAGGATCGGTCTCGGCGTCGTACGCGGCGCGCAGCGCGGCGTATTCCTGAGGAGAAAAGCGCGGGAAAGAGTCGTCGATCTCAACGGCAAAGTCGTGCCACGCGGGAGAAGCGCCGTCGACAGGCGCTATGTGCAGGCAGTCGTTTGCAAACACTTCGCCGTAGTGAGTATCGCAGCGGCCGCAGGGATGCCAGCGGCTCGAGCCGTCGGCGGCGTAGACCCAGACGGAATCGTCGACGTCGTGACCGAGAGCCTCAAGGACCGTCGAAAAAGTCTCGTCGCATCTCGAGCACTTGTAAACCTCCAGTCCCGTTTCGGTACAGGTCGGAGCGACGCAGAGAGACGACTGTCTGACGGAGAAATCGTGACCGAGGGCGGGATCCTTGATGATGTCGTCGAGATCGGTGATCTCTATGAGCTGAGTGCGCTGTTTGCCGTCGGAGCAATCAACTTTATGGATGGTCTGGCCGTCCTCGAAGATCGAGAAATATCTGTTGCCGTCTATAAAGTAGGGTCTGCGGCCGGGCTCGGTGCAGGTGGCGGTCAGGTCCGTTCCGGCGGTCATCGCGGGGAGAGTGTAGGACCTTCTGCAGAAGATACCTTTGTAGAGGTAAGACGAACCTGATGAGATCCTGAAGCTCATCTGCAGAGCCGCCGTCACGCTCGTGGACTTGTCGAATTCGATATAGCCGGAGTATCTGTTAAGGATGCTGACGTCATAGACCGGATTGTGCGCCATCCAGGTTGAGGTGGGATTCGAGGGGTCGGGAGAATCGAGCTCGTCGAAGAGGAACGGAGCGTCGGGATCACCCTCCTTGGACAGAGACCAGTAGTAGCCGTAGCTTATCCCGAGACCGCCCGAAACTGCCGTCGAGGGAGAGGCTTCGATAGCGGCGATCATGCTGTCGTAGGTGGACGTGAAGTTGACGTTGTAGTAGTTGACGACGTTTCTGAAAAACAGCCTGTATCCCTCGAGACGGGAGAGCTTTTCGGCCTTGAGGTCCGCGTCGGTCTCGCCGTTCCAGTCGTTATAGAGTGCGACGTATTCCGAGGTGGAGAATCTCGGGTAATCGGTGTTTATCTCTATCGAGAAATCGTGATAAGCCGGAGTGCCGTGCGGAGTGACGGTGATGCAGGAGTTATAGGCGACTTCTCCCGTCTTCAGATCGCAGCGGCTGCAGGGATGCCAGCGGCTCGTTCCGTCGGCGGCGTAGGCCCAGGAGGTATCGTCGATATCGTGTCCGAGAGGATCGGAGGGCTCGGTCTTTGTCGCGGTGCACCTCGTGCAGGCAAAAGAGGCGACGCCGCCGTCCGTGCAGGTCGCGGTGTCGGAAACGACGTACCAGTCGTGTCCGAGAGCGGGCTTTGTGGAGTCGATAACTCCGTCGTCGTCGATCGGAACGCACTGTCTGCGGATGATCCCGTCGGAGCAGGTTACGTTATTGGCGACGCCGGAGGGATAGACAGAAAACTTCGTGCCGGTGAGGGCGTCCTCGTAATAGATCACGGTGCCGGGAGTCGTGCAGCTCGGGTAGGTCGAGGCGTGGTAGGAAGTCTGGGAGATGTTTATCGTGATCTCGTTGGAATACGCCGAAAAGCTCTGTCCGCCGGGGTGCTGCGTGGTCTTCAGCGTGTAGCTGACCCTCGCTCTGAACAGACTGCGGCTGGCGGCGTTATACATAAGGTATTGCGTCCCGCGCGGAACAAGGGAGATATCGAGCGAGGTCTCTTTGCCGAAGGTCGCCGATGCGGTGCCGTTGTTGTCTCTGAAATTGACGGAATTGAAGTTGCGGGAGCCGGAGTTGACGTCCGCGCTGTACTGGAACGCGTACTCCCATACTACTCCGCCAACCTCAAAGCCGTAATTGGTCAGATAAGCATAGAGCTCCGCGCGGGTATTGATATCCCTGAGTTCGGCAAGGAACTGATCGAAAGCGGCAAGAGCGGCGTGATCCGTGTCCGAGGAATCCGCATTCCGGAAAAGGGTCCTGAACGGAATGACGTAGTTATCCACTCTCTGAGAGTTGACCTTTGTGGGATTTACCAGGAAAGCCTGGTACAGACTGAGGTACTGAGCGGGATCAAAGCTGAGAAAGAACAGCGTGGAAGTGTCGGCGCTCAGCACGGAATTGTCGTAGAAATTCGCGTCCCCGTCCTCGCCGGGGCTGACCGTGAAGCTGGTCTGCTCTGCCGCGTTCGTGACGGCGAAGACCTCCGTCGCCGGAATGACGCCGACGAGCTGGATCAGCATCAGAACACTCAGAACCGTGCTGAAAAGTCTTGAGAAAACGTTTCTTTTCATCATTTTGTCCTTTCCCGGTCAACAGACCGAATGAATATTTAAAACTGATAAAACGGGATGCTTTTCCCGGGTTGATTCAGAAGAAGAACACGCCCTTTGCGGAGCCGAACCTGCCACCCTTTTTGAAGTAGTCGATATAGGCGCGGCGGAACGAGGTGTCGGCGGGCAGTCTGTCGGGATTTTTTTCGTCGGTGTCAAAGAGCCGCCAGATGCTGTCGTAGTTCGGGGAATAGTGCCAGCTCAGGATGTCGAAGCGGTCCATGAAGTTGATAAGATTGGAGCCGGGCTTCAAAAACTCGCGGTTTTGCGGGAACAACAGCCACGAGGAACAGATCGCGGCGGGATCGCCGGAAAGATCGGCTCTGAAGAACTCGAGCGCCTTACTGAAGGCGGCGTCGCACTCGGCGGGGACGAGCTTCGTCCCGGTGCGCGGGATGTGGGTGTTCAGAACGTTGGATCTCGGGCGAAGGGTCTTGCCGTCCTTGGAATAACAGGAGCCGAACGGCACCAGCTCGAACTGGAGCCTGCCCATACTGAACAGGACGAGCTTGAAAAACAGGATCTCCCAGCTGAAGACGAAGGTGCCGGGAAAGCCCTTGATGAGCCTGCACTCGACGTTCTTGAATCTCAGATCCGAGAAGCTGTCAAAATAGACGTCCTCTCCGATGCCGAAAGCGCGGTAATACTCCCTCGCGCGCGGAAGAAGAGTGAGGAGCACTAATAGATCCGAGGTGTAGTCCCTCAGTCCCACTTTCTGTCCGGCTTCCCTTGCCAGAGCGACGAGTCTGTCGTAATCGCACTTGAAGTTTTCGTCGTAGATAGCGCGAGCCGCCTTGAATTTGTCGAGCGCCTCGGGATCGGCGGCGACGCGGTCGTAGGATTCGAGAAGAAAATCGGCGTCGTCCCTGTCATAGCCGAACTCTTTTAAATGATTTTTCAAAAAGTCTCTCAAGATCTGTTCCTCCGGATTTTAATAAAAGAATACTCCGTATCCCCTGCCGAATTTCCCGCCGTTCAGAAAATACTCTTTATAGGCTTTCTGCAGCGAGGTCTCGGCGACGAGCTTTTCGGGATCCCTCTCGTCGGTCTCGAAAAGGGAATCTATCCCTTCGAGATCGCCGTCGAAGGACCATTCGACAAGATCGAAGCGGTCCATGAAATCGAGCATATTCGAGCCGGGCTTCAAAAAATCGCGGTTTTTCGGGAAAAGAAGCCAGGAATCGCAGGCGGCGGCGGGATTTTTGCCGATATCCTGTTCAAAAAACTTCAGCGCTCTCTCAAAAGACGCGTCGCACTCCGCGGGATCAAGCTTTGTTCCGGTGCGCGGGATGTGCGCCTTTATGACGCCGCTGACAGGGCGCAGGCTTTTTGAGCCTTTGGAAAAAAATCTCCCGAACTGGGTGAATTCGAACTGCAGTCTGCCGAGCCCGAAGAGCCTCAGCTTGAAAAACAGAGCGGTCCAGGACGGCACGTAGTTGCCGGGATATCCCTTGATGATCCTGCATTCGTCGAGCTTGTATTTCAGATCCCTCATGCTGTCGAGCCAGATCTCTTCCGGGATCGAGTTTTCGAGATAATACTCCCTCGCGCGCTTTGAAAGACAGAGCATCGCGAGAAGGTTTGAGGTGTACTCCCTGACGCCGGCGGCATCCCCCGCTTTTCTCGCCTCCGCGAAGAGCGCGCTGAAGCCGCAGTCGATCTTCTTGTCGTACATTCCGACGGCACTTTCAAAGAGAGAGCGTGCGCCGGTATCGGACGTTATTCGCCCGTATGCGTCGAGAAGAAAGTCGGCGTCGTCCTTTTCAAAGCCGATATCTGTCATAAAACTTTTAAGGTATTCTCTCATTTTGCGGGATCATCCTCCGTATAAAAGAAAACGCTGCGAAAAATATACTGATACGTATAAAATTATAGCACCTTCAGGCGCTTTTGTAAATAATTAAATCTGAATCTGAGCGTATGTTTTCCGAAAAAAACCGAAAAAACGCCCGCCGACTTGACAAATGCGCATAAAAATGATAAAATTGATGCAAGGTAATCGAAAAAGAGTCCAATCAAGGAGGAGAATAAAATGAAAAACAACACTCTGCTGTTTCTCGGCGGCGCCGCTCTCGGCGGTCTGATCGCTCTGGCTCTCACCAGCGACAAGGCCAAGCCCATCCAGGATCAGATCTCGAACGTCACCAAAAAAGTCAAGGAAGCCGCTCCCGACATCGCCAACGAAGTAAAGGAAAAGGCGAAGAACGTCATCGAAAACGTAAAGAGCATTAAAGAAAAGATCACCGCGTCCGATGACGAGGATCTCGACGTTTCTTTCGACGATCTCGAAGACGCTTTCGGCGAGATCGACGACGACGACATCGAAGTAAGCGACGCCGAGGAAGAGACTTCCGACGCCGCTCCCAAAGACACCGAAGAAATCTGAACCTTATAAGACTGTCCCAAAAAAATCTCGGGGCGCTTTCCATTCGGAAAGCGCCCCGCTTCGCTTTAAGATCATCTCGGCTTCAGTTTATTCTTGTTGACGTCGTCCGCGGAATAAACGTCCGAGGTCCCGCGGTCCTTCTCGCCGCCCGGATTGACGTTTTGCATTTTCATATCGAATTCCCGAACGGAAACGGTGCGGCAGTTGAAATACCTGTTGACAAGTTCGAGGTTCCCCGCGGGATCAAGACCGTAGAACCACGCTCCGCTCTGCGACACGAACGCGCCGCCGGAAGCCGTGACCATCCTGACGTCGGAGGTGTTTATCCTGGACGCGGCGGAGACGAGATAGGAGATATCGCTCAGGGAAAGATCGGTGATGACGTACTGATAGAAGGTCTCCGCGAGCTGCGGAAGTCTGGAGGCGGCGTCTGAACTGAGAAGCTTCGAGGCGAGAGCCCCGAGAAAGATCTTCTGTGCGTCGAGCCTTGCAAGATCGGCTTCGGAATAGCCGCTGCGGAATCTCACGAAACCTTCCGCGCCGACGCCGTCGAGGGTCTGTCTGCCCTTCTTCAGATGAATGTGGAGATCCTGCTCGGGATCGTCGTAATCAAGATCCCGGGGAACGTCGATCTCTATGCCGCCGAGGGTGTCGACGATCTTTCTGAACGCCGCAAGATCGACGTAAACGTATCTGTCGACGTCGACGCCGAAAAGTCCGCCCACCGTGCCGCAGAGATAGCCGAGAGCGTACCTCTGCCGTTCCGGGGCGCTCATTTCGCCGGACGCTCCCGAGCTGTTGTAGCTGAGCGCGTAGATCGCGTTGAGCTTTTTGATCCTGCCCTCGTTGACCGGGTCGTCGACGTAGCTGTCGCGCGGGATCTGCATCAGTGAGAGCCTGCCTTCGGCGGCGTCTAATGAGCATAGCATGATGACGTCTGTGTTGGCTCCGGCGGCGTCCCTGCCGACGACAAGGATATTGAAAACGTCCTTTTTTCTTTCGGACGAGAAGACGCCGTCATTTCTGTCCGCGCCGTCGGAAACGGCGGGAGAGCCCCCGGTGCCGGGGATGACGGGCAGAGTCGCGCGTGGCGAGAGCCCGTTTTTTGAAGGCTCGATCACAAAGAAATAGACGAAAGCGCCGACGCCGATCAGAACGAGAAAGATCGCGGTGATCACGCTCGGACCGACCGAGTAGTTTTTTTGTTTTTTCTTCATTTATTTATATGGTTTCAGATCAAATATTATCGGGACTGCGGGGTACTGTCTTACTGACCGATATTTACGGTCTCTTCGGCACTCAGAACGTCTATGCTCTGGCCGCCGTAGGAGCCGTTGAAGTTCCATTCCGCGCTCACGGAAACTGTCGCCTCGCCGTTCTCGAGAGGGACGACGAACGTCTCGCTGTGAAGGACAAGGCTGTTTCTGCCCGGAGAGTCCAAAGTGAAGCCCTGCGTCACAAAGCTCCTCATCTCGCCGTTCAGGGTGACCGAACCTCTTTTTGCGGATCCGATCGAAATGTCATAGCAGTCGAGGATCACGTCCACCGTCAAAAGGACTGCGCCCTCTCCCGTAGGTTCTCCGGCGCAGCTCAGCCTGAGCTGGATCGGAGCGGGCTTTCCGCTCTGCGAAGAAGCGGGAGCCGCGGTCGCGGGAACGTAAGCCGAAGATCCCGGCGCGGTCCCGGAAGACGGGATAGCGGCGGTCGGAGGAGCCGCCGTCGCGCTAACTGAAGCCGGGACTTCGGAGGACGAGGGTGAAGCCGTGGGGGGAGTAGTCGAATACGGGGCGGCGGTGGTCGGAGCGGCGGTGGTCGCGGCGCCGATGACAGAGGTCGGAGCGGGCGAAGCGTCGGTCTTCTTGCCAGCGAAAGGGGCGTCTATGCCGCATCCGGTGAGGAGCGTGCAGAAAACACAAACGAAAACGAGCGCGATAAACACGGATGATCTTTTCATGATCTCAACCTCCCGAAAAAATAAAACCGTTGAGCGCCTGAAGACGCGGGATAATAATAAAATGCCGGAAACTTTTTAGTGTCAGATTATTGCGCGGTCTGCACCTGCTCGGACGTCAAGGGCTGTTCGGACGTCAAAACCTGCTCGGATGTCACGGGCTGAGTCAGGTCGTCCGACGGCACGTTTTCCGAAGGAGCGGCGACGGGCGACGCGCTGTCTTTTATCAGCCGAAGGACCTTGGAGAAGAGGATGCTCTTTTTTATCTGGACCTGAGTGAACTGCGCCTCGAGCTGTTCGACGCTTATCTGTTTTTCCCGTGCCGTTTCAGAAGCGTACGCCGAGTATTCGTCCGCGCTCACCGAAAAGCCCTCTATGGCCGCGATGCGGTACAGAACGAGGTCCTGCTTGACGAGAAGCTCGGCGTTTGCGGCGGAGTCGGTCTTGTCGACACCGAAAAACAGACGCGAATAATCCTCCGGAGAAAGTCCGGCTTTCGCGGAACTGTTCAAAAAATATTCCTTGAAAAACGCTTCGTATTCACCGACGGCGCCGTTGGGATAGGAGACCACCGTGCTTGCGCGGACGACCTGCCTCCAGAGCTCGTCGGACTCCTGCGAAGCGCATTCCTCCCTGCGGGAGGCTTCGAGGGAGCTTCTGACGAAAGCCAGATAAGCGTCCACGTTCTCAAATCCGCCGTGTTCCTTCACGAAAGCGTCGTCGAGGACGGCGTTGTGGTATCTTTTGACCCCGGCGACGGAAAGGGTGAAATCGAGAGTGCGTCCCGCCTTGCTCTCCGCGGCGTCCGGGCGGTAGGTCAGTTTGAGCTCCACCGTTGGGGAGACCGGCATATCGTAGAGCGCGCTGAGACCTCCGACAAAATCGTCAAAAAAACCTTTTGTCCCGAGGACGGTGATATATCCGGAAAACTTGATCTCCGTCGTCTCGCCGCTTTTGCCCTCGAAGTCCATCCTGACCTCGTCGCCGGGCATGAAGTTGCCGGTCGTGACGGTTTCCACGGAAGAGTTCTCCTCAAGGACTTTCCTGACGTAACTATCGACGTCCGAGTCTGTCACGGGCGCCGGGATCCTCTGAGTGTAGACGAGCCCCTTGTACTGTCCGGGAGTGACGTACGCCGAGCAATCCGACTGACGCCATCCGAGATCGGGATTCTGAGAGCAGGAGACCGCCGAAAACAGCGTCAGCACCGCGAGCGCGGCGGCAAAAAAGGGACCTATTAAAGATTTGAAATGCTTCATATTTGCCTCCCTGACACATCAAGTCAAAAAAAGCGCCTGATGATCGCGCCCGGAAAAAACGGCGGACCCGAAACGTCCGCCCGGGTCCGCGTCAGATCTGAGTCAGCTTGTCGGGCAGACGCCGATCAAAACTCTCATCTGAGAGTGGTCTCGCTGCCCTTCACTCCGGCGGCGCTGTAGCTGTTGTAGCCGTAGCCGTAGCCGTTCTTGTAGGAATTTCTGTAGGAATACGAAAATTCCTTGCTGTCGACGGAATTGAGGACCATCCCAAGGATCTTTGCATCGACCAGCTTGAGATTCTCGACCATATGGGAAACTCCGGGATAGGTGGCGTAGTTCTGTCTCACGACGAGAATGACGCCGTCGGTCATCCTGATGATCGGGATCGCGTCCGAAACGAGGTTGACGGGAGGAGTGTCGATGATAATGCAGTCGTAGATCTCGCCGAGCTGATCCAGAAGTTCCTTCATGGATTCGCTCGCCAGAAGCTCCGCGGGATTCGGGACCTTCATGCCCGCGCAGAGTACGTCGAGGTGAGAATACTTGGTGTGGCAGACCGCCTCATCAAACGTGCAGAGCCTTCCGAGAACGTTGCTCAGACCCTTCTCGTTGGGGACTCTCAGGACCTTATGGACCTTCGAGAGCCTGAGATCGGCGTCTATAATAAGAACTTTCGTTTCCGTCTGCGACATACTGAACGCGACGTTGGAGGCGGTGACGGTTTTGCCCTCGCCCTGGATGGAGCTGGTGAAAACGATCTTGCGGCATCCGTCCTTTATAACGGAAAGGCGGATGTTGGTGCGGATCGTCCTGTAAGCCTCTCTTACGGTGAACATCTTGTCGGACTGACCGTAATCCCTGAAGATACCGGCAGTCTTTCCGGGCTTTTTCATTTTATACCGTCCTTTCCGTCGGAAGAGGAGTCTTTGGTGTCCTCAATGTTGAACTGCGGAACGATGCCGAGGATCGGAAATCCGAAACGCTCGACAAGATCGGCGGTGGTCTTGACGCGCCTGTCCATCATATCGGCGACGATCAGATACAGGACCGCGGCGAACGCTCCGACGAACAACCCGATAGCGGCGTTTCTGGAAACGTTTGGAGAAGAGGGCGATTTCGGTAACTGCCCCTGCCTCATGGGAACGAGAGTGTAATTCTTGTCGATCCCGGCGAGATATTCGACCGAGACGTCGTAGACCGCGTCTGAAACGATCTTCGCCTGAGAAGCGCTGCCGGACGTCACTTTGATGGTGAAGTAAGTCGTGTCGTCTCCCTCGAGGGTTATGCTGAGCATGCCGACGATGTCCTTGGGGTCGATCTTGAGTCCGGATTCGGCGACCTTGTCGCTTATCATTTTATAGAAAGTATCGGAATTGAAAGAGCCGGTGACCTCGTTGACAAGGCTCAGAAGACGCGCCGTGTAGGTGATGGTATCGACCTTCTGGTTCATATCCTGAGTGAGAGCGATCTTGAACCTCGATCCGGTGGTATACTGCGGCTTGATGAAAAACACCGAGATGATGCACGCGAGGATGGTGGAGATCACGGATACCGCGATGATCATAACGATATTCTTCTTCAGAAGTTTTGTGACTCTTTCAAAATTTATTTCCATAGTTATAATAAGCTCCCTGTCGGAATAAAGAATCTGTTCAAAAAAATATGCGGCGTTCGCAAAAGTGCGCATAAAGCAAGTCTTTAGAGTATTATACAACATTTCTTTTTAAAGCGCAAGACTTTTGTGAAAAAAAGATATGTCATTATTCACGAAATTTGAGCGGTTTTTGAATTTTTTCTGAAACTATTAGATTTACCCTTGATAGTTTTGCCCGTTTGTTGTATCATAAACGCGACGAAAAAAAGATATCACGACCGGAGGAGACAAAGACAGCGAGAATGAAAAAAACAAAAAAGATCCCTTTGTGGGTCAAATTCTTGATAGACGCGCTTCTTATCGGAGCGGGGCTCGTCGTGTTCAGCTATTTTCATCACGTGAGGCCCGTCG
>JAFTEP010000003.1 GCA_017453605.1 Clostridia bacterium | reverse complement strand
CCCGCAGCAGTTTGCCAATTACAACAACATCGTCGCCCACATTGAGGGCACGGCGAAAGAGATACTGGAGCAGGCGGAAGGCCCCATAGACGGCTTCTGCTCCGGCATAGGCACCGGCGGCACGATCACCGGCATAGGCCGGCTGCTGCGGGAGAAAAACCCGGACATGACCATATGGGCGGTGGAGCCCGAGAACGCCGCCATCCTTTCAGGCGGCTCGATCGGCACCCACCTGCAGATGGGGATCGGCGACGGGATCATTCCCGATATTTTGAACCGCGATATCTACGACGAGATCTACGTCGTCACCGATACAGAGGCTCTCGAGACCTCCAAACGTCTCGCGAGGGAGGAGGGGCTGATGTGCGGCATTTCGAGCGGCACCAACGTCGCCGCCGCCCTCAGGCTCGCCAAAAAACTCGGCGAGGGAAAGACCGTCGTCACGATCCTTCCCGACACCGCCGAGAGATATTTTTCGACCCCGCTCTTCGGGGAATGAGGATCGCGGGATTTTTTGATTTTCCCTCTTGAAAAAGCGCCGCAAAAGGTATATCATATCTATCTGCCGGAAAGCACAGGCTGGATCCGGCAAAACCCGGACGTCCCGGAGAAACTTTGGAGAATTATAGCAATGAGACTCTTTTTCGCGACCGCGCTCGCGCTGTTTCTGGGTCTTGCGATGACCCGTGTGTTCAAGTACCTTCACCTCAAGCTGCCCGACGTCACCGCCTTTCTCGTGGCGGGTATCATCGTCGGTCCCTACGTTTTGGGCTCTTTCGGGATAAGCGGCATCGGCTTTTCCTCCATGGAGGAGATCGAACGCGTCACCTTCCTTTCAAACGCCGCGCTCGGCTTCATAGCCTTCGATATCGGCAACGAGTTCAGGCTCTCGCAGCTCAGATCAACCGGCAAGGCGGCCGCCGTCATCGGCGTGCTCCAGGCGCTGACGGCGACTTTGGTGGTCGACGGCGTCCTGATCGCGCTCCACTTCATCCTCGGACCCGAGGCGCTCCCGCTCCCGGTCGCGATCACCCTCGGCGCCATCGCCGCCGCGACCGCGCCCGCCGCGACGATGATGGTCGTCAGACAGTACAAGGCCAAGGGTCCGCTCACCGATCTCTTACTGCCCATCGTCGCGCTCGACGACGCGGTGGGACTTGTGATATACGCGGTCTCGATCGGCGTCGCTCAGGCGCTGATCGGAGGAGCGATCAGCGTGATCTCCGTCGTCGTGAACCCGCTCATCGAGATCGTCTGTTCGCTCATCCTCGGCGCCGTTATGGGAGCGGTCCTGACCTTCGCCGAGAAGCTGTTCTTCTCGAACACGAACCGTCTGTCCCTGGCGATCTCGTTCGTTCTCATCACTATCGCCCTTTCCGCGGTGAAGATAAACCTCGGGGAGGTGCGGATCTCCTTCTCGCCGCTTCTCGTGTGCATGATGCTCGGAACGGTGTTCTGCAATATGAGCGAATATTCCCCCGATATAATGGAGCGCTCGAGCAAGTGGACGGCGCCCTTATATACGGTGTTCTTCGTGATCTCCGGCGCTCAGCTCGAGCTCGGAGTCTTCAAGGATCCGACGGTCGTCATCATCGGCGCGGTCTATATAATCTCGCGCTGCGTCGGCAAATACTTAGGCGCGAGGTTCTCGAGCGATATGATGAAGTGTCCCGAGAAGGTCAGAAAGTATCTCGGCGTCACCCTGTTCCCGCAGGCGGGCGTCGCGCTCGGGATGGTCGTCAGTTCCCAGGTGCTCGGACCTGAATCGGGCGGGATGATCCGCAATCTGATCCTGTTCGGCGTGATGATCTACGAGCTCGTCGGACCTCTTCTCACGAAGATCTCGCTCGAGAAGGCCGGAGAGATCAGCCCGGCGATCAGCGAGAAGCAGTCGAGGGAGCGCTTCAAGAAAAAAGCGAAGTCACAAAAGTAAGAAAGAAAAATACGGAAAAAAATACAAGGAGAAGAAAAAATGGATTTCGGTTTTTATCTTCCCACGAGGTTCATCAGCGGCCCGGACTGCGTAAAGGAAAACGCCGCGGCGATAAACGCTCTCGGCTCGAAGCCGCTCATCGTCACGGGGAAAAGCTCCGCGAAGCTCTGCGGCGCGCTCGGCGACGTTCTCGGCGCGGTCGGCGATCACGTTATCTTCGACGGGATCAGACAGAATCCCGATATCTCTTCCTGCAGGCTCGGCGCGCAGATCGCCCGGGAAAACGGCTGCGACTGCGTCATCGGGATCGGCGGCGGATCGCCTCTTGACGCCTCGAAGGCGATCGCGCTCATCGCCGCGTTCCCGGATATAACTGAAGAAAAACTCTTTTCCGGAAAACTCTCCGAGCCCGGACTCAAAGTCGTGTGCGTCGGCACCACCGCCGGGACGGGGAGCGAGGTCACGCCGGTCGCCGTCATCACCGGCTCCGACGGCAGAAAGCGCAGCGTCAAGGGAAGCGCGGTCTTCCCGGCGCTCTCTCTGGGCGACCCGAAGTACACGTACGCTCTCGACAGGCGCTTCACGGTATCGACCGCGGTCGACGCGCTCTGCCACTGCGCCGAGAGCTTTTTCAACCGCGCGTCCAACGCCTTTTCTCGCCGCCTCGCCGTCTGCGGGATAAAAGAGATCCTCGAACCTTTAAAGAAGCTCGCCGCCGGCAAAACGCCCGACGCCGCCGACAGGAAGGCTCTCTACGAGGGCTCGATCTACGGCGGTATGGCGATCAGCGTCACCGGGACCGCAATGTGCCACGCGCTCGGGTATTTTCTCACGGAAAACCACCGCGTTCCCCACGGTTTCGCCTGCGGTGTGTATCTCGAACGCTTTCTTCTTCTGAGTTCGCTCGCCGATCCCGGACTCGCGGACGGGTTCTTCTCGGAGATCGGAACGGGCAGGATAGAACTCTCGGATCTTGTCAAAGCCCTCTGCAAAGGGGAGAGCCCTTCGGTCTCTTCAAACGAGATCGCGTCTCTCGAAGGGCGCTGGGTCTCCAACGGAAGCCTTGATAAGTGCCTTTTTGAGACCTCTCCTGACGGGATAACGGAGCTTATTTCTTCGCTTTTCGGCGATTGAGGGCGTTTCCAGAGCGCATTTATGCGGTTTTGAGAGGCTTTTTTTGATTTTTCTATTGCATTATGAGAAAAAAAGCGTTATAATAGAGCGATCCAAAAGGAAAATTGGAATTATTTTGAATCGGAGGATTTGATATATGGTTTCAGCAGGCGAATTCAGGAACGGCGTCACCTTTGAGGACGAAGGAAACGTTCTTCAGATCATCGAATTCCAGCACGTCAAGCCCGGCAAGGGCGCGGCTTTCGTCCGCACCAAACTGAGAAACGTCATCACCAGAGCAGTCGTTGAAAGGACCTTCAACCCCACGGAGAAATTCCCCACCGCGTACGTTGAGAAAAAGGATATGCAGTACGTCTACGCGGACGGCGATCTCCACTACTTCATGGACCAGGAGACCTACGAGCAGATCCCGATCTCCGCTTCCATAATGCCGGATTCCTT
>JAFTEP010000035.1 GCA_017453605.1 Clostridia bacterium | reverse complement strand
GTCAGCGACCACGCGCCCGGCGGGATCCAGATCTCGAGCGGCGACGCCGAGAACGAAATGAGCAACGAGCTTTCCTGGGGCGGCTGATACGGCGTAAAGACCGCTGAATAAAAAACGGCGCGGAGCTGTTATCGCAAGCGAGGACAGCTCCGCTTTTTGACGGAAATACGGATTTAAAATCGCGTAATCATCTGTTCTCCGCCGCCAAAAGCGTCGGCGAAAGCACAGGCTCGTTCTTGACACCCCGTTTTGTATATGATAAAATTGTTTTGGCGAACGCCGATATTTTTTCCCGACGGAGGTCAGTATGGAAAATCATTTTTGTTACGCCGAATATCTTGATAACGGCGGCGTGAAGCTCTTCACGGTCGTCTGTCTGCCGGAACGCGAGGGGAAATTCCCGACCGTGATCCAGCGCACACCGTACGTCGACGCCGACGAGAACGCCGCGGATGACGAAATAATCGAGAAAAAGCACAACGACTTCAAGCCCTGGCTCGACGCGGGCTACGCCGTCGTATTTCAGCACTGCAGGGGCCGCGGAAAGAGCGGCGGCGACTGCATCCCGTATATATACGAAAGAGAAGACGGTCTGTTTTTTCAGGACTGGGTCAGAAAACAGAGCTTCTACAACGGCGAGATCTTCCTGCGCGGCGGCAGCTATACCTCGTCCGTGCATTTTGTGACGGCTCCGTTCGCCGACGATATCAAGGGCGCCGTTCTGGAGGTGCAGGACTGCGAGAGATACAACGGCATATACCGCAACGGCTTCTTCAAGATCGCTCTGCACGGCGGCTGGTACGTCGGGATGTATAAGGCGAAAAGCCACCTGAAAAAGAACTACACTCCCGAAAGCTTCAATATCCTCCCGCTCTCTGATTTCTCGAAGACCGTTTTCGGCGAGAGCTCGGAGGACCTCGACGAGACCTTCCGCCACCCGGACAAAAACGATCCGTTCTGGAGCACCCACGCCGGAGGCGTCGAGTCCCGCGGCGCGATAAAGCACGCCGATATCCCGATCCTGCTTGTCACCGGCTTCTACGACATCTACACCGGCGGAGTTTTCGATATGTGGAACGCTCTTGACGATTCGACGAAAGCCAAATCCGCGCTCGCCGTGCATCCCTTCGACCACGGCTGCAACGGTAAGGGACAGCCGATCGATTTCGAGGGCGGAAATCTCACGGAGACCTTCGGGCACTATTCTATAAAATGGTGCGATCACGTCCGCAAGGGCACAAAAGCGCCGTTCGAGCCGGGAAAAGTGACCTATTTCAAGCTCTTCGGCGAGGGCTGGCGCTGCGACGCCTTCAACGACGCCGAAAAGAAGATCACCGTCCCGCTCGGCGAAGGCGAAGTCTCCTACGTCTACGATCCCGACGATCCCGCGGTCTTCAAGGGCGGGCTCTCGCAGAATTTCGGCGGCAACGCCTGGCAGGACGACCACTCCGACCGCCGCGACGTGATAAGCGTTTTCAGCCCCGTGTTCACTGAAGACGTCTTCGTAAAGGGCAAGATGACGGCGCGTCTGAAGGTCGCGTCCGACTGCCCGGACACCTGCTTCTATGTGCGCGTCAATCTATGCAAGCCCGAGGGTGTCTACGGCCTGCGCGACGATATAACTCAGCTTTCCAACTTCGACGCCGATTATACCCCCGGCGATCGCATCGGGATCAGCTTCTCCTTCGACGAGCACGCGTTCGTTATCAAAAAAGGCGAGAGGCTGAGGATAGATATTTCTTCCTCCGCGTTCCCGCTCTTCGTACGGCACACAAACAACCGGGGCCTGTTCTCGGAGCAGACCGCGGCCCGAAAAGCCCTGAACACCGTCGTTCTGTCGGATTCCCTGCTCGAGCTCCCGGTGAAGTGAAAAGGCTCCCCGCGAAAGCAAAACTTTGGCGGGGAGCCCCGAAATCAAACCCCGCGAAAGCAAAGCTTCCGCGGGGAGATTCCGTTTCAGGGTGAAATTTTATTTTTCGAGGGATTTGAGGTAGTCGAAGCAGATCCTCGCTTCCTCGATCCCGCTGGGCTGGAGGGTCTCGCTCTCGACGATGATCTCGGCTCCAAGCTTGATCGCGGCGTTATAGACCTCTTTCACGGGCGCGCATCCGAGACCGAGCGGTCTGCCGGCGCTGCCCTTCATTTCGGAGGTGCCGTCCTTGATGTGGATGAGGTTGAGCCTGCCCTCGCCGGCGAGCCTTTCCATAAGCCTGACCGGATCGCGCTTTGCGGAGAACGCCCAGTAGGTGTCGACCTCGAAGCGCAGAGAGGTGCGGTAGTAGAGCTCGTCGAAGGGGATCTGCCCGTCCTCGTTGGGCAGGAATTCCTTGAAGTGGTTGTGGAAGTGAAGGGTCATACCCTCTTTTTTGAAGCGGGCGTTCGCGAAATTGAGGATCTCGATCGAGTTGTCGAGCTTCTCTTTGGTCGAAAGGGAGATGCCGGGAACGACGGGATTGACGTCGCCGATGGTCTTGAGATCTTCGATCGTTTTCTCGATGTGCTCGGGGTCGACCTCTCCGAGTCCAAGATGCGAAGCGACGACCTTCAGACCGTACTTTTTCAGAAGCTGGGCGGCTTCGGCGGCGGTCACGTTTCCGAAGCCGGCGAACTCGACCTTCTTGTAGCCGATCTCGCTGACGGCTTTTATCGCGCCTTCCATGTCCTTGTCCGCCATATCGCGGACGCTGTATAACTGTAACGCGTATTCCATGGTTTTCCTCCTGATTTTGTTGTGATTTTACGGATAAATTATAATCCTTCCGCCCGCTTTTGTCAACCTGACAGGCTGAAAAAAGCGATTTTACCCAAAAAAACGCCCGCCGATCAAAAAAACTCAAAAAAAGCCGTACAAAAAAAGCAGATTTTTTTCAAAAACCCCTTGCAAAATCATTTCGGATGTGTTATACTTTCAAAGTACCCCACGGAGGCATAGCTCAGCTG
>JAFTEP010000034.1 GCA_017453605.1 Clostridia bacterium | reverse complement strand
GGTGGAGCCGACCGGCGCGTAGAGCATATCGCCTCTGCCTATAAGCCTCTCCGCGCCGACGGTGTCGATGATCGTGCGCGAGTCGACCTGGCTCGAAACGGTGAACGCGATGCGGCTCGGGAAGTTTGCCTTGATGAGACCCGTGATGACGTCCCCCGACGGACGCTGAGTGCCGATCACAAGATGGATGCCGGCGGCGCGGGCTTTCTGCGCGAGGCGGCAGATCGAGGTCTCGACCTCGTCGCGCGCGGTCATCATCAGATCGGCGAGCTCGTCGATCACGATGAGGATAAGCGGCTCGACCTTCAGCTCCGGATCGTTCTCGGCCACCTTGTTGTAGCCGGCGATGTTCCTCGCGCCGGTCTCCTCCATGAGGGCGAAGCGCCGCTCCATTTCGTTGACCGCCCAGGCGAGGGCGCCCGCCGCTTTCTTGGGCTCGCTCACCGTCGGGACGATCAGGTGCGGGATCCCGTTGTAGACCGACATCTCGACCTTCTTCGGGTCTATGAGGATCAGCTTGACCTCGTCGGGGCTCGCTTTATACAGAATAGAAGAGATTATCGAGTTCATGCAGACCGATTTGCCCATGTTCGTTGCGCCCGCGATCAGAAGGTGCGGCATTTTTGCTATGTTGCAGAACATCGGCTTGCCCGCGACGTCCATTCCGAGGCAGGCGGTCAGCTTGCTTTCCGCGTTCGTGAATTCGGGGTTCTCCAGAAGCTCCCTCAGATAGACCGTCGCGACGGTCTTGTTGGGGATCTCGATCCCCACGGCCTCCTTGCCGGGGATCGGCGCCTCTATCCTGACGCCGCTCGCCGCGAGACCGAGCGCGATGTCGTCGGAGAGGTTCACGATAGAGCGCACCCTGACGCCGGCGTCCGGCTGCAGCTCGTAGCGCGTGACGGTCGGGCCGGTCGCTATGTTCAGGATCCTCGTCCTCACGCCGAAGCTCGAGAGAGTCTCGACGAGCTTTTTGGCGGTTTGCTCCTGCTCGGCGGGATTGACCGATTTTTTCACGGGCTCGAATTTCAAGAGCGACAGAGGCGGGAAGTGATAGACGGGCTCCGAGGGATCGGGAGCCTTTTCTTTTTCGGACGCGCCGACGGGACTGCGCGAGACTTTTATGGAGATCTGAGCCTCGCTGCCGCTGTTTTCCGGATCTTCTTCGCTGAAGCGTTCGGTGAGGGACGGATCCTCCGGGCGGCTGAAGACGTCGGTGAGCACGTCGACCGCTTCGGCGGGATCGGGTTTTTTTGTTTCTTTTTCGGCGGGGACTTCGACCTCCGGCGCGCTTTGAGCTTCCGCGGGTCTTGCGAGCTCGAACTCGGGCAGCTTCCCGTTTTCGGGATCCGCCGGAGGCGGGAGCGATTCGCCCTTGCCCTCTACGTCGACGTTGAATTTCTTCTTTCTCCTGCCGACGATCCTCTGAACGCCGGGATCGTCCGCGGGGTTCTCCTCGAGCAGCCGCATCGCCGCCTCGCGGCGCCTTTCGCGCTCCTCGCGGCGGGCGATCCTTCTGTCGCGCACGTTGTCGCGGGCGTCGGTGATCTTCTCTGCGGCGAGCTCTCCCGCGGTCTCGAACATTTTTGAGGGCGATCTGCCGATAGCGAGAGCTCCGCAGACTATAAACAGGATCATCGTGACGGCTCCCGAGGCGACCTTTCCGATCGCGCCGACGGTGAGCATGGCAAGGCTTCCGCTGACGATCCCGCCGCCCTTGCGGGAGACGCCGAGCTCATACAGCCGGGAGAGGTCGAACTTTCCGGGCAGCTCGTAGAACACGCACAAAAACGCGCCGAGCAAGATCACGGCAAGGATCGAAATGATCCACTTGAACGCCGTCCTGCCGCTCGCGCTGTCGTTTTTCAGCATGAACGCCCTGACGAACATCACGACCGGGATCGCGAACGCCCCGAGCGAAAACCAGCCCAGGAGCACCTCGCCGAGCCATCTGCCGACGATCCCGGTGACGTCCGGGAACAAAAGGCAGGCGGCGAGGAAGAGCCCGACGAGTCCCAGAACGAACGGCATGAACGCAAGGTAGGCCCTGTTTTCTTTTTTCGGTTCCTCGGTGCGCTTCACGGTGCGGCGCGCCTTGGGGGGCGCGGAGCCGGAAGTTTTTTTCTTTTTGGAATTTTCCATTTATTCTTTTAACCCTTTCGGACTTAAAAAACTTTTGTTTTTGCGCCGTATCTGACCGCACAAACTGCTTCATCTTATATTATAGCACTCTTTTTGGATTTTTGCAACTGCCTGACGGCAAACGAAGAGAATTCGGCGCATATATTTTTGCGCTCCGCCGGGGTTTTATTTTTCAAATCCGGGCTTGATTTTTGGCGGTAAAAATGATAAAATCGCTTTTGAAAAGAGGCTTGGATTTTGGCCGATCGAAAATGTTTATCACGGGGACGGCGCCCGCGGCGACCCGCCCGGATCTTTCGCCGCCCCCGTCTGAGCCAAAGCGAAGACGAAACGCCGAACGTACGTATAAAACCCATAAAGGAGAAGGATAAATGGAAAGGATCTTTGACGCCGGAAGGCTGAATGAAAAAGCGGATCTCAAATGCTTGGTGACCCGCGTCGATATGACCGTCCCGCCGATCGAGATAAACGGCGATCCCGCCAAGGGCGAAACGCTGAAAGTCAAGTGGAGCAAGTTCTGGGACGAGGGCGCGCTTTTGCATCTGAATTTCAACAGGTGCTACGTCGACGGGGTAGAGGTCGCTTTCACCGAGAAGACAAAACTCAAAGCCGTCGTCCTTCTCGACGGCGACAGGGCGCTTTCGCGCCATGAAGCCGAGACCGGAAAACTCATTTCCGAAAAGCGCGTCTATCTTCGCGCCGACAGGATCGCGGAGAATCTGACGCTGTTTTTCGACACCTGGTTTTCGGGGATCGAGATAGAAGAAGTCTCGCTCTGGGGCGCGCTCGCCGACAGCCCGATCTTTCCCGTCCCGGATTCCTGCCGCGAGGGCGAGGGCAGATTTCTTTTTGAAAGGATGAAGCCCGACGCGCTCTGCGAAAACGCGGCGGCGGTCTTGAAGGAAAAGTATTTCGAGATCACCGGCAGGAGGCTCAGAGAGGGAGACGGCGGGATAGAATTCGTCCGCGAGGACGGACATATTTTCAACGGCTGGAGGATAAGCGTAAAAAAAGAGGGCGCGAAGCTTTATTATTCCGACGCGCGCGGCGCCGTAATGGCGGCGGAGGCCTTCGTTTCGCTCTGCGGAGCGGACGGCGCGAAGGAGTGCGAAGCCGCTCTCGAGCCCAAAAAGGCTTTCAGGGGCGTCCATCTGTATCTTCCCGCGGCAAAGAGCATGGATTTTGCAAAGCGGCTCGTGAAATATCTCATCAGCCCGCTCGGCTACAACCGCGCGATAATCGAGGTCGCCGGAGGGATGAAGTTTTCAAGCCACCCGGAGATAAACGAGGCGGTCGTGAACGCGATGCGCGCCAACGCCGAGGGCAGAGGCCCCGCGTTCCCGCACGGCAGCGTCGCCGAGGGCGAACCGCTCGACAAGAAGGACGCCGCGGATTTCGCGGACTATTTAAGGAGCTTCTGCATCGACGTCATCCCGGAGATCCAGAGCCTCGGACACGTCCAGTTCATGACGACCTCTCACCCCGAGATCGCGGAGGTCGCCGCCGAGACCGAGACCGAGCGCACCGACGACCGCGTGGAGGATCAGCGCCCCGAGAAGCTGTTCCCGCACTGCTACTGCCCGTCGAAAGAAGAGAGCTACAGGATCCTTTTCGACCTCGCGGACGAGATCATCGAGACCTTCCGTCCCGCGGAATACGTCCATATCGGACACGACGAGGTCTACGAGATCGGGGTCTGTCCCGTCTGCTCGAAGAAGGACCCGGCGAAGCTCTTCGCCGACGACGTGAACAGGATATACAGATATATGAAGACAAAGGGTCTGAAGGTCGCGATCTGGTCGGACATGCTCCAGCCGGTCACCAAATACCTCACGCCCGCCGCGATAGACATGATCCCGAAGGACGTTCTGCTCTTCGATTTCATCTGGTATTTCCACATGGACAAGGACATCGAGGACAACCTTCTCGAAAAGGGGTTTGAAGTCGTGATCGGGAACCTCTATTCGAGCCACTACCCGAGATATTCCTCGCGCGCCTATAAGCCGGGGATGATCGGCGGCGAGATCTCGACCTGGGTCCCGACCCGTCTCGACCGGCTCGACAGAGAGGGCAAGATCTACGACTTTCTGATGACGTCCCAGATGCTCTGCGGCGAATGGGACGAGAGGCTTCGCACGTATTTTGACAGGCTCATCAGCGCGAGGATCCCCGAACTGAGGGAGAAGCTGACGGGAGAAGTTTATCCGTCCCTGCACGGCACGAAGCGTTCTCTGTGGGAGCGTTCCGGCGACGCGTCGAAGCCCGTGCCCGAAAAGCCCGAGAGGATAGGGCTGAACGCGAAGGCGAAGAGCCTGATCTTCACCCAGGCGCTGCTCGCCCGCGTCACGAAAAAGCCCTGGGAGCCCTGCCCCGACGCCGGAAGCTGGCTGATCCGCTTCACCGACGGCACGAGCGTATCAAGAAAGTTAGAGGTCGGCAAAAACGTCGGCTGTTTCTTCCGCCGCGCTCACGATCCGATCCCGCACGGTCTGTACCGCCACAACGGATATCTGACCTCGTTTTTATGCGACGTGATAAATCTCACCGACGAGCGCGGAGAGCCTCTGAGCTGGTACCGCGACGAGGTGATCCTTCCCGAGGGCAAGACGGTCTCGTCGGTGGAATTCGTCCCCGGCGAGGTCGACGGCCTCGCGGTGCTGAAAAAACTGGAGTCTGTGGAATAGGATCAGCGCCGCGAAACGGCCCGCCCGTGTTTTTCGCCGCTTTCGGCGTCGGCGAGAGGTCAATTCGGAATTCGGAATTCGGAATTATTGCATTTTTGCTTCGTTCGGTTTTTCGCCTCCGTTTTTGGCGTCGGCGAGTGGGACGGAGTGGTTGTTGATGCGGTGTCCCCTCATCAGTCAGCTCCGCTGACAGCTGTCTCGCTGAGGCTCGGTCCCGCCGCGGCTCTCACAGCACACTGT
>JAFTEP010000033.1 GCA_017453605.1 Clostridia bacterium | reverse complement strand
GTCATCGAGGGCGGATACATAGAAAAAGAAGCCTACACCGGCGACGGCAGGATGGTAAATTCCGGATTTCTGAACGCATACGACAACAAGAAGGACTCCATCGCCGCGATGCTCGTCCACCTCGAAAAGGAGGGGATCGGCAGAAAGGGCGTGCAGTACAAGATGAAGGACTGGGCGTTCAACCGCCAGAGATACTGGGGCGAGCCGATCCCGCTGGTGCACTGCCCGAAGTGCGGCACGGTTGGAGTGCCCTACGATCAGCTCCCGCTGAAGCTTCCCGAGGTCGAAAACTTCGAGCCCGGCACCGACGGGAAGAGCCCGCTGGCGAAGATCGACAGCTTCGTGAACTGCTCCTGCCCGAAATGCGGCGGCGCCGCCAAGCGCGAGACTGACACCATGCCTCAGTGGGCGGGATCTTCCTGGTACTTTTTAAGGTTCATCGATCCGCACAACGACAAAGTTTTCGCCGATCCCGACAAATTGAAATACTGGCTGCCGGTCGACTGGTACAACGGCGGCATGGAGCACGTCACGCGCCACCTTCTGTATTCGCGCTTCTGGCACCGCTTCCTCTACGACATAGGCGAAGTGCCGACAAAAGAGCCCTACGCGAAGCGCAGCTATCAGGGTCTGATCCTCGGGCCGGACGGCAACAAGATGTCAAAATCCGCCGGGAACGTCGTTGATCCCATGGAGATCGTCGAGAAATACGGCGCCGACACCGTGCGCACCTACGTCCTGTTCATGGGCGACTACACGGCGGCGACTCCGTGGAACGACGATTCCGTCCGCGGCTGCAAGCGCTTTCTGGAGCGCATCGCCGCGCTGACCGACATTGCCTCCGCCGAAAAAGAGGATCCGGCGATAGAGTCGCTCGTCCACAAGACGATAAAGAAGGTCAGCGAGGACATAGAGGCGATGAAGTACAACACCGCGATCGCCGCGCTGATGACGCTCATCAACGAGTTCACTAAAGCCGGAAGCATCACAAAAGAGGATCTGACCTCGTTCGTGCTTCTGGTCTGCCCCTTCGCGCCGCACGTCGCCGAGGAGATGTGGCAGTGGCTCGGAAAGGACGGGCTCTGCTCGCTCGCGCCCTGGCCGAAATACGATCCGGCAAAGTGCGTCGACAACGTCGTCACCGTCGCGGTGCAGATAAACGGCAAGCTCAGGGCGACCGTGCAGCTTCCCGCCGACTGCCCCAACGCCGAGGCGATCGCCGCCGCGAAGGCCGATCCGCAGGTCGCCCGCGCCCTCGAGGGCAAACAGATCGTCAAGGAGATCTGTGTCCCCAAAAAGATCGTCAACTTCGTCGTCAGGTAAGATTTTTGCAAAATTTCATTTATTTCGCTCGTTTTTTTGCAAAAGCTGTTGACAAAAGCGGACGGGAAGTATTATAATATCCTAAAGTATCTTTTACGGTCGTCAATTCTTTTGGCGAATCTCTTGGCAGACGCGGAGGGAGGGATAAAAGTGGCAGAAGTCAAGGTCAAGGAAAACGAGTCCTTGGACAGCGCTATCCGCAGATTCAAGAGACAGTGCGCGAGAAGCGGCGTCCTCAGCGAGCTTCGCAAGCGCGAGTGCTATGAGAAGCCCAGCGTGAAGCGCAAGAAGAAGTCTGAGGCTGCAAGAAAACGCAAGTATAAATAAACTTCGTTCAAACATTATGGCGCTGATGGGTCTCCCCGCGGCGCCATTTTGCTTAATCGCTTCGCTCTCACTTGAAAATCTGCGATTTTCAAGGGGCTTAGTCGCTTCGCTCTCACTTGAAAGGCTTTCGCCTTTCAAGTGAATCGATCCCGAAAAAACGCCTTCGGCTTATTTTTCGGGGTTGATCAAAAGCTCTGCTTTTGATCAAGCTCTCGCGCGCTTATCGCCGCGGAAAACGCGGAGCGTTTTCCGCTCTGTTCGGCGCGCGGACTCGCCCGGCTTCGCGGGCTCGTCGGCGGTGTTTTTTTCGCGGCGGAGCCGTGAAAAAAACGGATTTTTTCGGGTCGCCTGCGGCGAGGGAAGTAAGAGCTCGCCGGCGGCGGG
>JAFTEP010000032.1 GCA_017453605.1 Clostridia bacterium | reverse complement strand
GGGAAAAAACCTCTTCGAGGAGCAGTCGACGATGCGCGACGCCGTCATCACCGCGCTGAGCTTAAATATATTCAACAACCACTCCGATAAGATAATAATGACAAACGTCGCCCAGCTCTGCAACAATCTGCACTGTCTGTTCCTCTCTGACGGCGCGGATCTCATCACGACGCCGACATATCACGTCTTCGATATGTTCAAGGAGCATCAGAACGCCGAGACGGTCAGGACTCTGGTAGAAGACAACATCGACCCCGAGAACAGGATCTCGGTTTCCGCGTCAGTCAAGGACGGCAGACTTTTCGTGACCGCCGCGAACATGACGCTCGAAAACGATCTTTCGTTCTCGCTCGAGCTTCTCGGAGCAACGGGAACGCCCGAAAACGCCGTTATACTCACGGCGGACGATCCGGCGTCGCACAACAGCTTCGACGAGCCGGAAAAGGTGACTCCGAAACAGATAAGCGTGCCCGACCTTGATAACATATCCCTCCCCCACGCCTCCGTCCTCGCTTTCAGCGTGAAGATGGGGTGACAGGCAATACTGACTCAAAAACGCGCCCGAAAACCGGGCGCGTTTTTGAGTTATTCATGAATTGACGGCTATGCCGTCATGAATTGCCGCCAAAGGCGGCATAAATCGGCTTCGCCGTGATTTGAATCGCGCCTTTATGTCCCGCAGGACAATTCACGCACGGAGTGCAATTCATGACCGAAGGTCGATTCACGCGCTGTCAGGCGCAATTCATTTTTCAATGAATCGGCGAAACGGTATTTTTTCAGTTCATTTCACCGATATTATCGCCTTGCCTATCTCGGCGTAGCATTTCAAAAGATCGCGGGTGAGAGTTTTTCTCGCGTCAAGGTCTTCGATCTCGTAGAACCTGAGATAGGGGCAGTCCGCCTCGTAGCTGAAGACCTCGTCAAAGCCGATATCGTTGAGCGCCTTTCCGATCCCCCACCAGTCGATCTTGCCCATCCCCGGCATCAGATGGTTGTCGCCGAGATAGGAGTTGTCGTGGATATGCAGAACGTGCAGACGGTCTCCGAGGGCGTAGATGAAGCCGACGGGATCCTGGCAGGCGATAGCTGCGTGACCGACGTCGAGACATGCGCAGAAGTTATCCGTGCCGAGTGTGTCGATATAGTCGCAGAGCTCGGCCGGAGTGGAGCAGGAGCTCTCGCAGGCGACGCCGCGGTGAGAATCGAAGGAAGCGATGTTCTCTATCGCCGCCTTGACGCCGTATTCGGCAAGATACGGCCTGAGAAATTCATAGAACTCCATATTGATCTTTTTGGTCTCTTCAACGCCGTGTCTGCCGAATCTGAACTTCGGCATGATCGGATGGACGACCGTATAAGGGCTCCCGAGCCAGCTCGCCGCCTTTATCGCCTGGATCTGCGCGTGCCAGCGGGCGTCCTTGGTCTCGGGAGCATTGAGATAGTTTGCGTCCATCGGAGAGTGGCTCTGTCCGACGATGACGCCGCAGGAATTGATGAGCTCTTTTTCCGCGGTCATCCTTTCCTTCAGCTCGGCGTCCGTGAGCTGCCAGAGCGCGGATCTGTAGCCGTCCATAAGCGAATAGTCGACGCTCTTAATCCCGACGTCGTTCAAGGCGCGGTAGACCTCGGCGCCGCTCGCGCCGAGAGGGCCGCAGAAGCCTATCTGTGAACCTAAAATCATCTTTTCAATCTCCCCGTTGTTCCGGCAAACGGCGCCGGACGAGCCGACGCCGTTTGAAGTTTGAAAGAAATTATCTGACGGAGGTGATCGCCCTGCCGAGCTCGGCGTAGCATCTCATAAGATCAAGAACGAGCTTCTTTCTTGTGGGAAGATCGCCGATGATGTTGAAATGAGAATACGGCGGGTCGGACTCGTAGTTGAACACGTCTTCGTAGCCGATGTCGTTGAGCGCCTTGCCGATGCCCCACCAGTCGAGCTTGCCCATACCGGGCATCAGGTGGTTGTCTCCGAGGTAGGAGTTGTCGTGGATATGGAGGGCGTGCAGACGCTCCTTGCCGAGAGCGTAGATATAGCCGACGGGATCCTGGCAGGCGAGCACGGCGTGTCCGACGTCGAGGCAGGCGCAGAAGTGATCGGTGCCGAGGGTGTCGATGTAGTCGCAGAGCTCGGCGGGAGTGGAACAGGAGGTCTCGCAGAGGATGCCGCGGACGGGATCCCACGCGAAGAGGTTCTCGATGGCGGCCTTCACGTTATATTCCACAAGGTAGGGCTTGAGGAAGGTGTAGAACGCCATATTGATCTCTTTTGTCTCTTCCATCCCGTGCTTGTTTTTTCTGAACGAGGGGCATATCGGATGGATGGTGATGTAGGGGCAGCCGAGCCAGCTCGCCGCCTTTATCGCCTGGATCTGCGCGTGCCAGCGGGCGTCCTTGGTCTCGGGAGCATTGAGATAGTTTGCGTCCATCGGAGAGTGGCTCTGTCCGACGATGACGCCGTTGTCGTTGATGATCTTTCTTATCTCGGTCATCCTGGTCTTGAGCTCCGAGTCGGAGAGCTTCCAGAGATCGGACTGATAGCCGTTCATGAGCGAGTAGTCGACGCTGGTGATGCCGTAATCGCTCATCGTGCGGTAGACTTCGGCGGAGGTCATTCCCAAGCCGCCTGCGTAACCGGTCTGTGATCCTATTCTCATTTTCATTTACCTCCCCGTCACTTTTTTGCGACAACGGCTCTGCCCATGTCGTAAAGGAGCGTGTTGAGAGCCTCGACGACTCCCTTGTGATCCGCAAATTCGGAATATCTGTTGAAGACGCCGGAGCAGTCCATGATCGCGAACGAATCGTCCGGAGCCTCGGCGGCGCACTTTAAGATGACAGAATAGTCGATCGAGCCCATCATCGGCATGAAGGGGTTCTTGATCGTGCTCTCGACGTCGTCAAGGACGATGCCGAAGATCTGACCCTTGAGGCCTTCGGTGAGCCTGTCGAGCCTTTCCTGAGCCTTGTAGGCGTTGACGGGGTCGATGACGGCCTTCGCGCCGTATCTGGCGCAGAGCTCTTTCAATTCTTCGGCAGTGCATCCGAAGCAGTATTTCTTGCCGCCGCGGATATTGTTGAAGAACGCCAGGGGAAGAGAATATTTATCCGCTTCCTTCTTTATGAGATCGAAGATCTCGAAGGAGAGCTGTTTTGACGCCTCGTTTGCGTTTTCAATGTTGCCGTTGAACTTCACGGGGCGGAAAGCGACGCTCTTAGCGCCCATGTAGTGAGCGGCTCTGACGATGCGCAGGCACATCTCTTTTCTCGCGTCGAAGGTGTGGACGAGAAGATCGTTGTAGATGTCGCAGGTATTCGTCGCGTAAATGATCTCGAGTCCCTGCGCCTTCGCAGCGGCGCCGATCGCCGAAAAACGCTCTTTGATCTGATCCTCCGTCCACGACGTGGTGAACGGCTCGTCATAGCGATCCCTGATCGCGAAAGTGACGGCTTCGTACCCGATGCTCTTCAGCTTTCTGAAGCCTTCCTCCGGGCCGAAGCTCTTGACAAAGAAATCAGACTGTGCGGCTAATCTCATTTCAATCACCGGTCTGCCGTTTCCTTGCGGAAGCGGCATTTCCTTTCTTAAAATTTCATTCGGATTTTAGCATAGAAAAAAGCATAAGTCAATAGAATCCGGGCAAAAAAAGCCCCGAAATATCAAAAAAATCGGGGCCGCCTGAGCGCGCCCCGAAAAACGGAAAAAAATCACTTTTTCTGCTGTCTGCACCAGATCTTCATCACGAGAGTGTGCGGCAGGAGCTTTGTCAGAAGGACCTGCGCCCTGACCGTGAAGCCGCAGACGGAAACGTCCTTTTTTCTTTTCAGATCCTTTACGGCGCGGTCTATGACCTGCTCGGGAGTGAAGAAGCGGTTGTAGTAGCTGATCGTGTCGTCGCTGACTGCGCGCTTGAAAAAGTCGGTCTTCACCCAGCCGGGACAAACCGCCATCACGAAAACTCCCCTCTTCTTCCACTCGACGTTGAGCGCCCTGCTGAAGCTCAGAACGAAGGCCTTTGACGCGCCGTAAACGTTGATATACGGCACGGGCTGGAACGCAGAAAGAGAGCCGAGGTTTATGACGGCGCTCCCGGGAGAAAGTCTGTCACGGACAAGGTGGCACATCTTCACCAGAGCCTCGTCGTTGAGGCGGATGATGCCTGTCTGAGAATCAAGATCCATTTTGGAAAACTCGCCGAACTTGCCGTAGCCCGCGGCGTTGACGAGAACAGAGATCTTCGGGTCTTCTTTTTCTATAAGGTCGGCGAGTTCTTCAAAGCTTGAGCTTTTGCCCAGATCGAGAGGGATAACGCGGGCGGGAACCGGAAGAGATGCGGCGAGCTCCTCGAGTTTGTCTTTATTCCTCGCGATGAGCCACATTTCACGGCATCCGAATTCTTTTGAGAGCCTGAGGGCGAACTCCCTGCCCATACCGGACGAAGCGCCGGTGACGATCATGATCGAATCCTTGTCAAAAACGGTTTCTTTCATAATTTCAGTCTCCTTCAATCCTCTTTGCTTTCGTCGGCCCACTGAGCGTCGTACGTCTCCGGCTCCGCGGAGGAGAAAGGCTGCGCGTCGTGCCGGTGAAGCGTTCTGTAGGCGGTGGGCGTCATGCCGAACTTTCTCAAAAAGGTCTTCGAAAAATAGCACTGGTCGCAGAATCCGCAGGCGAGAGCGATGTCGCTGACGGAGTTGTCGGATCTTTCGAGCATACCCGCGGCGTGTTTCATCCTGACGTCGTTTATGTATCCGACGATGGTCTGAGAGGTGTCGCGCTTGAAACTGGTCATAAGTGTGGATTTCGAGCACTTGAAATGGGATGCGATCTCGTCGAGAGTGATCTTGCGCGAATAATTTGAGTTTATGTATTTTCTGATCTGAGAGGAGAAGCTCTTTGAGACCGGGACGAGTTTTCCCGTGAGAGTGATATATTCCGCGCAGATAGTCATGATGTTGATGTAGCTTTCGAGGCGTTCCCTGCCGATCCGCGGGATCTGCGCGACAGCCGCGCCCGCCTCAGACTGATCGCGGCAGAACGGTTCGAGAGTTCTTCTGAGTTCATCGGAGTTTTTCGAATCCTCGGTCATGACCTGACCCATCATCAGATAGCCGCTGAGCACTCCGAAGTGATAGAGCGGAGCGACCGCCTCGCAGAGACCGAAGGGACAGACGTAGATGTAGGGTTTTCCGGTGCGGCGGGCTATCGCGAAGGCGTCGCTGTCGCTTTTGAGGCATTTGTCGTGATTTCTTTTATCCGTCTTTAATAGACGGCAGAAATCGCAGACTGAGGCGGGATAGGCCGCCGTCTCGATAAAATCCGCGCCGTGGACGGAAACGCGGAAGCCGGAAATGTTGAAAAGCTCCATGAGAACTGTCGGGAGATCGATCAAGGCGTTCATAAAAATAATGTCTCCTGCGATTTAATACAAATACTATCATAGCCTAAAATCCCGCTTCTGTCAAGCAAAACAGACAAAAAAAGAAAAAAAGACAAAAGGGTCAGCACAGGGTATTTTTAGGATATTTTACAAAAAATCTGTTGTTTTTTTACTTGAAAAAACCCGAAAGCGGTTATATAATTGAAAAAGAGAAGTCAAATAAGGAGGGGCATAAAAAGTGTATTCGATAGGTATTGATCTCGGCGGGACCAACATCGCCGGAGGTATAGTGACAGACGATCACGAGATAGTATGCAAGAAAAGCGTTCCGACAAACGCGCCCCGCCCCGCCCAAGCGATCGCGGACGACATAGCCTCTCTATGCAAAGACCTGAGCGAAATGAGCGGCATCGGCTTCGAAAAGATCGACTTCGTCGGCGTCGCCTCTCCCGGGATCATCGTCAACGGAGTGATAGAGACCGCCGACAACCTCAAGTTCTACCACGTTCCGTTCGCGAAGATGATCTCCGACAGAGTCGGCAAAAAGGTCTATCTTCAGAACGACGCCAACATCGCCGCCTACGCGGAGGCGATCCTCGGAGCCGGAAAAGGAAAGCACTCGATGGTCCTCATCACACTCGGCACCGGAGTCGGCGGCGGGATCATTTTCGACAACCGCATCTACGACGGCTTCAACGGAGCCGGAGCGGAGATCGGACATATCATAATCGAGGCGGGCGGCGAGCCCTGCGCCTGCGGAAAGAGAGGCTGCCTCGAGGCGTACTGCTCCGCGACCGCTTTGATAAGAGAGACAAAAGAAGCGATGCTCAAGGACAGATACAGTTCAATGTGGCAGCTCTGCGACGGCGATCCCGAGAAGGTCGACGGCAAGACCGCGTTCGACGGCATGAGGATGAACGACAGCACCGCAAAACTCGTGGTCAGCGCATTCATCCACTATCTTGCGATCGGCGTCTCGAACATCATCACGCTGCTCCAGCCGGAACTTGTCGCGATCGGCGGCGGTCTGTC
>JAFTEP010000031.1 GCA_017453605.1 Clostridia bacterium | reverse complement strand
GTTTATCGCCTCTATGCCGTCGAGCCTGACGCCGGTCTTTTCTTTTACGAGCTGAGTGCGCTCGAACTCGGTCTTTTTGGCGCACTGAGCGCGGTAGTTTTCGACTTCGTCCCAGTTTTTCAGCCTGTCGCGGTATTTGTCAAGGAGCGGATGCTCCGGCGCCATGACCATGAAGGTCACGCCGAAGAGCGTGTCGCAGCGCGTGGTGTAGATCTCGAGCTTCTCGGGGATGCCGTCGAGCGCGAAGTTCACGAATGCGCCGACGGATCTGCCGATCCAGGTCACCTGCTGCTGCTTGATGCTCTCGGGGTAGTCGACCTCGTCAAGTCCCTCGAGCAGCTTGTCCGCGTAGTCGGTGATCTTCAGATACCACACGTCCTTCGGGAGCTGGACGACGTCGCTGTGGCAGACGTCGCACTTGCCGCCCTGCGAATCCTCGTTGGAGAGGACGACCCGGCAGTGCGGGCAGTAGTTGACCAAAGTCTTAGCCCTGAACACGAGCCCGTTCTCGAACATCTTCAAAAAGATCCACTGAGTCCACTTGTAGTAGTCGGGGAGCGAGGTGGAGATCTCCCTCGACCAGTCGAACGAAAAGCCGACGCTCTTCATCTGATCGCGGAAGTGATCGACGTTCTTTGTGGTGATGACGTGCGGGTGGGTGTTGGTCTTTATCGCGTAGTTCTCGGCGGGCAGACCGAAGGAGTCGAAGCCCATCGGGAACAGCACGTTATAGCCCTCCATCCTCCTCTTGCGGCAGACGACCTCCAGCCCGGAGTACGCCTTGATGTGTCCGACGTGCATTCCCGCGCCGGAGGGATAGGGGAACTCGACCAGCGCGTAGAATTTGGGCTTGTCGCTGACCTCTCCCGCTCTGAACGCGCCGGATTCCTCCCATTTCTGCTGCCATTTCTTATCGGAAGTTTTGAAATCGTAGATCATTTTTTTCCTCTTTCCGTTACGTATAGAATATATTTATTTTCACTTTTTTTCGGCGTTGATGCCCTCGATCGGCTCCGGAGTGAATTCCACCTGCTCGGCGTCCGCCCAGAGTTTTTCGAGGTTGTAGTAGTTCCTCGCGTCCCTGTGGAAGACGTGGACCAGAACGTCGTCGTAGTCCATGACGATCCAGTTGGTGCCGTCCCTGCCCTGGATGGACGTGCAGGGGACGCCGCCTTCGTTCATCCTGAATTCGACCTCGTCGCAGAGCGCCTTGACCTGAGTGGACGAGGTGCCGTGAGCGATCACAAAATAGTCGGCGATGATCGTCCGGTCGTGGACGTAGAGGATCTTCACATCGTGAGCCTTCTTCGCTTCGAGGATCGAGGCGATCTTCACCGCCTTTTTGAGAATGGTTTCTCTGTCTTTTTCAGCCATATAGATTCCTTTCTGTTTATATTGTCTTCTTATATTATCTTACTCTTATAATATTTTCCCGTTTAATTTTTCACTTTGAAAGAAAGCGCGTTGTGCATCCACAGGGTGTTGGGATGGACGAAGCGGTCGTTCCTGATCAAGTGAATAACGGTCTCGTTTGCGATGTTGTAGACGACCCGGTCGAGGATCCCGATCGCCTGTTCCGAAGACGCGCAGCGGGATATCTGCGCCTTGAAGTATTCCCTCTGCTGGCGGCAGCTCTCGTAGCTGCGGTTTTCCTCGATGTAATCGGCGGCGAAGAGGATCTTGTCGAAGAGCGTCATCACTCTGTCGCCCGTGGAATGGCGGCGGATCGCGTCGCAGAAGACGTCGGGGAGAGCGAAGTCGACCTTCGCCTTCACCGCTCCGCTCAGCGCGTGGAGCGTCTCTCCGGCGAGCAGATCGTCCTCCGAGGGCGAGACGCCCTCTCTGGCGAGATATTCTATCTGCTCGTTGAGCGGGATCTCCTTTGTGATGTCGTGAAGGAGCGCCGCGTCGTGAAGGAGCGCCGCGTCGGAGCGCGAGACGCCGAAGATCGAGCACATCCTGTCCGTTTCCTCCGCGACGGACCTGACGTGACGGACGCGCTTTTCGCTCAGCGCCGCGCAGACCGCGGCTTCAATGTTGTTCAAGATAAATCCCTCTTTCCGAAATATATTGCGCGACCTCCGGCAAAAGGCCTTCGGGCGTTCTGCCCTCCGCGAGAGCTTTTCTGATGGCGGTCGAACTTTCCACTGTATACGGCGAAGAGATGATCCTCACCGGGAGCCTCACGCGCGAGAGCGCGTCCGCGGCTTTTTCAAATCCCGGCGCGCCGTCGCGCCTCATGGCGCATAGAGTGCAAAGAGACAGGATCTGTTTATATTCGTACCACTGATCGAAGGTCGTGAGCATATCCGAGCCGCAGTACAAGAACAGCGCGTCGTGAGGGTGACCGTTTTTCAGTTCCCTCAGTGTGTCGACGGTGTAGCTCTTTCCCTCGCGGCGGATCTCCATGTCGCTGACGATGAGCTTTTCCCCGAGTGAAGAAAAATTGAGGCGCGTCATATTCAGTCTGTCTTCGTCCGTGCAGAAGACCTCGAGCCTTTTGTGCGGAGGAACGCCCGCGGGGATCACGATCAGTCTGTCGAGCGCGATCTCTTTCACGAACGCCCTCGCCGCCGTCAGATGTCCGGCGTGGGGCGGATTGAAGCTGCCTCCGAAAACGCCGATCCTCATTTTTTATCGTTCCCGAACGCGGCGTTTATCAGCGCCGCCGCTCTGCGCACCGCCTGCCCTCTGTGGCTGATGGAGTTCTTCTCCTCCTCGCTGACCTCGGCGAGAGTCTTTTTGAAGCGCTCGACGAAGAACACCGGATCGTAGCCGAAGCCGCCCTCTCCGCGCCTTTCGTCTATGATTTCCCCCTCGCAGGCCGCCCTGACACAAAAGCTGAGATCCTCGGAAGCAAAGCTCACCGCGCAGACGAATCTCGCGCTCCTTATTTCTTTCCCGCGCATATTTTTTAAAAGCAGCGCGGTGTTTTCAAGGTCCGGGGAATTGCCCTCTCCGGGCGCGGCGGCGTATCTTGCCGAATGAATCCCCGGCGCGCCGCCGAGAGCGTCGACGCAGAGCCCCGAATCGTCCGCCAGAGTCGGGATGCCGCAGAATCGGAAAAGCGTTTTCGCCTTTATCATGGAGTTTTCTTCGAAGGTCTCGCCGTTTTCGACTATATCGCCCCCGAATCCGACGTCCTTCGGGGAAAGCAGCTCGAAATCAAACGACAGGCTCTCCGTAAGAAGCTCTTTTACTTCTCTCAGTTTGTGGGCGTTCGAGGATGCGAACACTAATTTCATCTTCATATTTTTTCCTCTCAGTCGAAGAGCGCGTTGACGAAGTCCTCGGGATCGAAGACCTCTAAATCGTCCGCCTTTTCGCCGACCCCGACGAATTTCACGGGGATGCCGAGTTCCTTTTTGAGGCTGAACACTATGCCGCCCTTCGCGGTGCCGTCGAGCTTTGTGAGGACCAGACCCGTGATATTCGCGGCGTTCAGGAATTCCTTGGCCTGGTTCACGGCGTTCTGTCCTGTCGTCGCGTCGAGGACGAGAAGGACTTCCTTTGCGGCTCCGGGCATCTCGCGGTCGATGACGCGGTTGATCTTGGCAAGTTCGTCCATGAGGTTCTTCTTGTTGTGCAGTCTTCCCGCGGTGTCGCAGATCAGAACGTCCGCTCCGCGCTTCTTGGCGGCGTTGATCGCGTCGAACACGACGGCGGCGGGATCCGAGCCGTCAGACTGCTTTATGAGCTCCGCTCCGACCCTGTCCGCCCAGACCGCGAGCTGATCTATCGCGGCGGCGCGGAAGGTGTCTCCGGCGGCGAGAATGACCTTTTTGCCGTCCTTTTTCAGGACGTTGGCTATCTTGGCGATGGAGGTCGTCTTGCCGACGCCGTTCACGCCGATGACAAGGATCACCGACGGCGTCGTGGAAAGATCGAGCGAGCGGTCCGGGAAGTCGATCATTTCAAAGAGGATCCTTTTCAGCGCCGCCATCGCGTCCTCGGCGTTCATGATGCGCTCCTCTTTGATCTTCTCCCTCAGCTTCTCTATCGCCTCGGAAGCCGAAGCCGCGCCCATATCCGATAAGATCAGGACCTCCTCGAGCTCGTCGAAGAAGTCGTCGTCGATCTCGCCCTTGAAGCCTCTGACGATGTTGTCGACCTGAACGACAAAAAAGTTTTTGGTCTTGTTGAGTCCGTTTTTCAGTTTTTCAAAAAATGACATATTTTTCTCCCGTCAATTTTTTCTTTTCACGCGCGTCAGCGCAATTCACGCCCGAAGGGCAATTCACGCGCCCTCACTCCGCCGCGCTGACCGGCGCGCTGTCCGTTCCGATCGCCGACGCGTCGAGCCTGATAAAGTCGCTGACGCCCTTTTCCTGCATCGTTATGCCGTAGAGCACGTCGGCGAATTCCATCGTTCCCCTGCGGTGGGTGATGACCACGAACTGGGTCTTGTCGCAGTTCTTTTTCAAGTAGTCCGCGAACCTGTATATGTTCGCCTCGTCGAGCGCGCTCTCGATCTCGTCGAAGATGCAGAACGGAGTGGGGTTGATCTTCAGGATCGCAAAGTACAGCGCGATCGCCACGAAAGCCTGCTCGCCGCCGGACAGGAGCGAGAGGTTCTTCACGAGCTTTCCGGGCGGCTGGACGTTGATCTCGATGCCGCAGTTGAGGATGTCGTCGGCGTCGGTCAGCACGATGTCCGCGGTCCCGCCGCCGAACAGAGCCGTGAAGGTCTCCTTGAAGCAGGCGCGGATCCTGTCGAACGACGCGATGAACATTTCCCTCATCGTCTTTTCGAGCGAGAGGATCAGTTTCTGCAGCTCGTCCCTGGAATTGACGACGTCGTCGTACTGATTTTTGAGAAAATCGTATCTTTCTTTGGTCTCGGCGTATTCCTGAACGGCGTCGACGTTGACGCTGCCGAGCTTTTTGATCTCTTTTCTCAAAAAGACGAGCCTGACCTCTCCGCCGAGCCTTTCGGCTTCTCCCTCGGGGACGTTCTTCAGTTCCTCGCTGTCGCGGTCGAGTTCGTATTCCTCGGCGAGCTTTGTCAGGATGTTCTCCTTCTCGCCGGAGAGCTGGTCGAGTTTGATCCTCATTTCGGTGCAGACCTGCGAGCGGCGGTCCTTTTCGGCTCCGAGCTCCTTCTGCTTCGCGCGCTCCGAAAAGCTGTCCTTTTCGAGCTGAGAAAGTTTTTCCCTGTTGAGGACGAGAAGATTTTTCTTTTCTTCTATCTCTTTTTCTGCTCTTCCGAGCTCGCCCTTCAGTTCGTCCGTCCGGGCGAGAGCCTCGCCGATCTTCTCTTTCAGACGTTCGACGCCCTCCTCGACGGCGCTCTTTCTTTCTTCGTTCTCCCTTTCGCGCTGTGCGTGCGCTTCGAGAGAGTCAAAGACCGCCTTCACCGCCTCGTCCTGACGCGCGAGCTCTCCCGCCTTCAGGACGTTCTCGCTGATGAGCCGTTCTCTTTTTGCTCCGAGAGCCCTTATCTTCGCGGTGTTCTCGGTCATCAGGGCGTCGTTTTCTTTTGCCTCCCTCTCGAGGCGCGTGTTCTCTTCCTCGAGCTTTTCGAGAAGCTTCTTTTCGTCGGCTCCGGCGGCGCGCAGCGATTCGAGCTCGGTTTTCAGAGTCTCGTCAGCGCTTTTCAGACCGTCGATGAGCTCTCTGCAGACGTCGGCGCGGTTCGACGCGGCCGAGATCTGTTCTCTCAGCTCCTCGAGCTTCCCGTCGATCCTCCTCAGCTTTTCCAGAACTCCGTCCCTCTCGCCGGAGGCGGCGCGGTATTCGCGGTCGGCGGCTTCCCTTTTCTTTGAGGACAGGGCGAGCTCTTCGTCGAGCTTTTTCAGATCAGCGGACCTTGAAAGGATGCCGGTCTTGTTGAGAGTCTGTCCGCCGGTGAACGAGCCGCCGGCGTTGACGAGCTGTCCGTCGAGGGTCACGATCCTCAGAGAATAGTTTCTCGAGGCGGCGATCTCGGCGGCGGAGTCGATGGTGTCGGCGACAGCCGTCCTGCCGAGCAGAAACTTCACGGCGGGAGCGAATTTTCCGTCGAACTTCACAAGCTCGGCCGCTCCGCCGACAAAGCCTCTGTGCCTGATCGACGAGAAGTCGGCTTCGGCGGGTCTCAGAGTGGTGAGCGGCAAAAACGTCGCCCTTCCCGAGCGGGTGCGCTTCAAAAACGCGATCGCTTCCTTTGCGGCGCGTTCGTTTTCGGTGACGACGTTCTGTATGCCCGCGCCGAGAGCGGTCTCTATTGCGGTGACGTAATCCTCGTCGGTGGTTATGAGCCTCGACACCGGTCCGCAGATCCCTTCGAGCTCTCCGCGCTCGAAAGCGTTCATGACTTCCTTGACGCTTCCCGAGAAGCCCTCGAGGAGCCTTTCCATCCTCGCAAGGGTGTCGCGGCGCTGTCTTATCCTCGCTTCGTCGAGATCGGCTTCCCTCTTTTTGGCGTCGGCCTGGTCAAGTCTTGCCTCCGCCGCCTGCCTCGACTGGCTGAGTTCTCTTTTTTCGGCGAGAAGATCGCCCTTAGAGTCTTCGAGCTCGTCGAGCTCCTTTTCGGCCGCGGCGAGCGCCTTTTCTCTCTCCACGCGGTCCGATCTTCTCTTTTCGAGCTCTCTGTCTATCTGTGAGAGCCTTTCCGTGCGCGCGAGGCTCGCGCCCCTGCTCTCGGTGCGGCTCAGTTCTTTTTCTCTTATGAGTTCTTCGAGCTTCTGCGCGCTCTCGGTCAGTTCGTCCTGCCTCTTTGAAAGCTCTTCGCTTTTTTCGGCGAGCGTTTTCAGCGCGTTCTCGCTCTCTTCGAAGGCCTCTTTTGCGCCGTCGGCGATCCTGCGGCGCTCCGCAAGCTTTTCTTCGAGCTCTTTTCTTTCGTTAATGAGCGCCTGAGAGACTTTTTCGAGCTGTCTCGAGTCCTCGCCCGCCCCCTCTATCTGTGAGCGGAAATGGAAGACGTCGTTTTCGAGCACCGACAGCTTCCCGGAGATCTCCGAGCGCTCGTTCGCCGCCGCGGACAGCTCGTCCGTGAGGCGCGAGCCGTCGACGGAGCATTTCTGCGTCTCGAGATATATCGCGTCAAGCTTCGAGTCGACCCCGGCGAGTTCGTCGGCGACCTTTTCGAAAAGCCCGTTCTCTCTCTCGAAATCCGCGCCGACGGAGGCCTGCTTTTCTTCGATGGCGCCGATCCTCTGCGCCCAGAAAGCTATTTCGAGATTTCTTTTTTCTCCGGCGAGTTCGAGGTACTTCTTCGCCTTCTCGCTCTGCCTTTCGAGCGATGGCAGGCGCGATTCGACCTCGGCGAGGACGTCTGAGATCCTCTGCGAGTTCTCGCTGACCTGCACGAGTTTTCCCGCGGCCTCATTCTTGCGGTATCTGAACCTCGAGATCCCCGCCGCCTCCTCGAAGATATCCCTTCGTTCGCTTCCCTTGACGGAAATGATCTCGCCGATCTTGCCCTGCCCGATGATCGAATAGCCCTCTCTGCCGATGCCGGTGTTCAGAAAGAGATCCACCACGTCCTTCAGGCGGCACTTCTTTTTGTTTATGCAGTATTCGCTCTCTCCGGATCTGTAGAGCTTCCGTGAAACGCTGACCTCGTCGTAGTCGATCTTCATCAGATTGTCGGAGTTGTCGATCGTGATGACGACCTGGGCGCAGGACGACGGACGGCGTTTGGCAGTGCCGTTGAAGATCACGTCCTCCATCTTGCCGGAGCGCAGGGATTTGGGCGACATTTCGCCGAGCACCCATCTGACGGCGTCGGAAATGTTTGATTTTCCGCTGCCGTTCGCGCCGACGATGGCGGTTATGCCCGGCTCGAAGGAGATCACCGTTTTGTCGGGGAATGACTTGAAGCCGGAAAGCTCAAGAGTTTTTAAGTACATTATTTATATCCTTACAATTTAATTATGAATTCGGAATTCGGAATGCGGAATTATTTCTTTTATCAGGCGTCACAATTTCGTCTTCGCTTTGGCTCAGGCGAGGGAAGCTGATCGTATATGGGGAACGGTGTCCCCTCATCAGTCAGCTCCGCTGACAGCTTCCCCTCCGGGGGGAAGCCTTCACGGCGGCACTTTTAATTCTGACTTAACAGAAAACCAAAGTGTTTCTGCCAATTATCAAACAATACTTTTAAAACTTTTCGATTGATTGCTGAATGCAAAAGTTAAAACGAAATACTAAAGATTTACGCAAAAAGTCATTTGTTAATTCACAAATAAAGGAACGCTTCCATAGGCTTCCCCCTGGAGGGGAAGCTGTCAGCGGAGCTGACTGATGAGGGGACACCGTTACAATATCCGATCAATGACCCTCGCCGACGCCAAAAGCGGAGGCGAAAAACCGAACGAAGCAAAAACGCGATAATTCCGAATTCCGCATTCCTGATTCCGCATTACCCGAAATGCTCCGCATTTCGGGTCACTCTATCTCCCCGAACAGCTTCAGCGCTTCTTTGGCGGCCATCTGCTCGGATTCCCTCTTGGATCTGCCCTCGCCGACCCCGATCGGGTTGGAGGACAAGACCGCCCTCGAAACGAAGACCTTGTCGTGATCGGGACCCCTCTCGCCTATCAGCTCGTATTCGAGGATCTCCCCCTTGTTGAGCTGGACGATCTGCTGGAGAAGGCTCTTGTAGTCGCAGGGAGGCTCGGCTTTGCCGATGTTCTCCAGCCGCTCGGCGACGCTGTCGAGCACGAAGCGTTTTGCTTCTTCGCTCCCGGCGTCGAGATACACCGCGGCGATCAGCGCCTCGTAGCAGTCGGCGAGCATGCTCTTTTTGTGGCGTTCGTCGCCCCTCTGTTCGCCGTTGCCCAAAAGCATGAAGCTCCCCAGATCTATCTTTTTCGCGTATTCCCAGAGCGCGTCCTCGCAGACGACCCCCGCCCTGAAGCGGGTCAGATCGCCCTCGGGACGGTCGGAGAAGTCGAAGAAAAGCTTCCTGCTCACGGCGATCGCGAGCACGCTGTCTCCCAGAAATTCGAGCCTCTCGTTGCACGAGAATTTCACCCTGTTCTTCTTCTCGTTCGAGTAGGAGGAGTGGGTCAGCGCGACGTACAATAAAAGCGGATCGCTGAATTTATGTCCTATGCGCTCTTCTAAAACGGCGCATTTTTGTCTGAACGCCTCCGGGTAGTCCTGACACTCGGCGTTTCGGCATCTTATCATATATTTTCCTCCCGGTCCTTCGCGGCAAATTCTCCGATCGCCCCGCAGATCCCGCTTTCAAAAAAGAATTTCGCCTGTCCGACCGCCGCGGCGACCGCGTTCTCGTCGGAATCGCCGTGCGCCTTTATCACGGGCTTGGGGATCCCGAGCACCGGCGCTCCGCCGTACCGAGCGGAGCTGAGCCGCGCCCTGAAGTCTTTGAACTTATTTTTCGTCAGGAGTCCGCCGAGCTTCGTGAGAGGATTTGCCGCGAAGATCTCTTTCAGAGAGGCGCCCATGAACTTCCCGAAGCCCTCGCAGAGCTTCAGGATCACGTTCCCGACAAAGCCGTCGCAGACCGCGACGTCGCAGAAGCCGAGCGGGATGTCCCTGCTCTCGGCGTTCCCGACGAAGTTTATATCCGGGCAGTCCTCCAGGAGCGCGTACGCCTCGCGGTAGATCTCCGGGCCCTTTGTCGGCTCCGCGCCGTTGTTGACGAGCGCGACCCTCGGGGAAGCGATCCCGAAGATCTTCTGCATATAAACGCTTCCCATCCGGGCAAACTGCACGAGCTCCTCGGCGTCCACGGAGAGGTTGGCGCCGCTGTCCGCCAGAAGCACGGGGTTTGAAAGCGGCAGGACGGATGCGATCATCGCCCGCCTTATCCCGCGCGTCTTCCCGAAGACGACCCGGCTCGAGGCGCCCGTCACGAGAGCTCCGGTGCTCCCCGCGGACAAAAACGCGTCGCCCTCGGTCTTCAACAGCGCAAGACCTTTTCCCATCGAGCTTTCCCGGTGTTCCCGAATGATGCTCATGGGAGGGTCTTCCATTTCTATGACGTCGTCGGTATGGACGACGCGGCAGTCAAAGCCCTTCGGGACAAAAGCCTTTATCTTTTCGGCGTCCCCGACGAAGACCGGGAACACGCCCTGCTCCCGACAGCCCCTGACCGCGCCCGCGACGATCGCCCCGGGGGCGTTGTCGCCGCCCATCGCGTCGATTATCAGCTTCATTTCGATCCGGCGCTTTCCTTCTTTGTTATTGAATAGCTGCAGTTCTTATCCGGGCAGTAGGTCCTGCCGCTCTTCTTTTTCAAGAGCATCCCGCCGCATCCCGGGCATTTTTCGGTCGTCGGAGCGTCCCAGGACGACCAGTCGCACTCGGGGTATCTCTCGCAGCTGTAGAATTCCTTTTTCTTGCCCCACTTCTTCACGATCTTCGCGCCGCACTTGGGGCAGGCGACTCCGGTGTCGCCGATCACGGGACGCGTGTATCTGCAGGCGGGATAGTTTTTGCAGGCGTAGAAATCGCCGAACCTGCCCTTCTTCTTGACGACGGGACCGCCGCAGAGCTCGCACTTCATCCCCTCGACGACTTCCGGCTCGCTCTTGACGACGGCGTTGCCCTCCTTGTCGAGAGGCACGGTGCTGCGGCACTGGGGATAGCCCGGGCAGGCGGCGAATTTGCCGAACCTTCCGGTGCGGACGACCATCTTCCTGCCGCACTTGGGGCAGACGATGTCGGTCTCTATATCAGGCACCCTCACCTTCTCGTCTCCCTGCTCCTGAGCCTTGCCGAGAAGGGAGGCGAGCTTGTCGTAGAAGTCGCCGAGCACCTTTTTGTAGTCCATCTTTCCCTTGGCGACCTCGTCGAGCTTCTCCTCGAGCTGAGCCGTGAAGCGGTAGTCGATGATCGGGGCGAAATCGTTCTCCATAAGGTCGTTGGTGACCGTTCCGAGCGGAGTCGGGACGAGCTGTTTGTCCTTGCGGGCGATATATCCGCGCTCGAGGATGGTCGTGACCGTCGGGGAGAAGGTGCTCGGTCTGCCGATGCCCTTCTCGTCGAGCGTTTTTATCAGGGTCGCCTCGGTGTATCTTGCGGGCGGCTGTGTGAAATTGCGGTGCGGCAGAAGCTCCGTGAGCGACAGCTTCTCGCCCTCCGTGAGCGGAGGCAGCTTCGCGTTGAGCGCGTCGTCGGTCTTTTCGGTCTCGTCTGCCGACTGCTCGTAGACCGCCAGATGTCCCGTGAACCTCACGGTCTCGCCGGAGCACCTGAACGAAAGAGCGCCCGCGTTTATCACGACGTTCTGCGCGTCGATCACGGTGGAGGACATCTGGCTTGCGACAAAGCGGTTCCAGATGAGTCTGTAGAGCCTGTACTGATCGGAGGTCAGGCTTTCCTTGACGGATTCCGGAGTGCGGGTCACGTCGGTGGGACGGATCGCCTCGTGCGCGTCCTGCGCGCCGCCCTTGGCGCGGTAGACCCAGGGCTTGGCGGGGACAAAATCCGCTCCGTAGCGCGCGGCGATGAAATCTCTCGCGGCGCTCTGAGCCTGATCGGAGACTCTCAGAGAGTCGGTCCTCATGTAGGTTATAAGACCGTGCTCGCCCTTTTTGCCGAGGCTGACGCCCTCGTAGAGCGACTGGGCGACCCTCATCGTGCGCCCGGACTGGAAGTTGAGCTTCCTGTAGGCTTCCTGCTGGAGCTGGGCGGTGGTGAAGGGCGGCGCGGGCTTCTTGGTCTTCACGCTCTTCTTGACGCTCGAAACGACGTATTCGGCGCCCTTGAGCTTTTTAAGGATCGCGTCGCAGTCTTTTTCGGTCTTCATCTCGAGCTTCTTCTCGCCCTCTCCGAAGAAGCGGGCGGTCAGAGGCTTTTTGGATTCGGTCGCCAAAAGAGCGTCGAGAGTCCAGAACTCCTCCTTGACGAAGGCCTCGATCTCCCTCTCGCGGTCGACGACGAGCCTCGTGGCGACGCTCTGCACTCTTCCGGCGCTCAGGCCTCCCCTGATGCGCTTCCAGAGCAGCGGGCTGATCTTGTAGCCGACGATCCTGTCTAAGATCCTTCTCGCCTGCTGGGAATCCACAAGATTCATATCGACGGCGGTCGGATGGGCGATCGCCTCCCTGAGGGCGGGCTTTGAGATTTCGTTGAAGGTGATGCGGCAGGCGGAATTCTCGTCGAGACCGAGCGCCTTCATCAGATGCCAGCTTATCGCCTCTCCCTCGCGGTCGGGGTCCGTCGCGAGAAACACTTTTTTGGCGCTCTTGACCTCTTTTTTCAGATCCTTTATGAGATCGCCCTTGCCGCGGATGTTTATATATTTAGGCTCAAAACCGTTTTCGATGTCGACTCCGAGCGAGCTCTTGGGAAGATCCCTGATGTGCCCCTTTGACGCCACGACCTTGTAGTTCGAGCCGAGATAGCCTTTGATTGTCCCCGCCTTCGAGGGGGATTCCACGATCACTAAGTTGGACATTTGCCTTTTTTCCTTTCGATACTTTTGATTTTACTTTTTATTGTTATTAAAGCATTATTTGACGCTTTGCGTTCCGCCGTCTTATCTCTCCGATATTGCCGCGAACCTGCCGCCGGGAACTCTCTTCACGAAGCCTTTCAGCTCGAGAGCGGTCAGAGTTTTCAGGACCTTTCTGACGTCGCCGCCGGCGGCGAGCTGATCGGGAGTGACAGGATCCGAACCGAGGCGAGTGTAGAGCGCGAGCTGTTCGGCGTTCAGGAGAGTGATGCTCGGCGCTTCGGGAGCCTCGGGGCCGGGCTCTTTCGGCTCGGGCTTTTCGGGAGCCTCGAACGCGGGCGGGATCGCCGCCTCCGACTGAGGCAGATCCTTCCCGGACGAGAAGAGCTTTTTCTTTTTGCCCTTTTTGTTTTCCTCCCCGTCTTTTCCCGGAGCGGGCGCCCTCTTCCTGTCGGCCTTCAGCGAGGGATATTTCTCCGCGAGGACTTCCGTCACGTCCGCGGCTTCGAGGCAGGGCCGGGCGCCGAGCTTTAAAAGCGCGTTCGTTCCCGAACAGCCGGAGTAGAACACGGAGCCGGGGACCGTGAACAGGAATTTGTCCTGTCTGAGCGCGTATTCCGCGGTGATCAGCGCGCCCGATCTCTCGGAGCCCTCCACGGCGACCACCGCGTCCGAGAGCCCGGAAATGATGCGGTTTCGCATCGGGAAGTTAGAACCGACGGGCGGCGTCGACGGCGGGAATTCGGTGACGATGAGTCCGTTTCTGGCGACTTCGGCGTAAAGCTCGGCGTTCTCTTTGGGATAGACCACGTCGATCCCGCAGCCGAGCACTCCGACCGTGAACTTTCCGGCGTAGAGCGCCGCTTTGTGAGCGCAGGCGTCCACTCCCGCCGCCAGACCGCTGACGATCACCGCGCCCGCGTTGGCAAGATCGAGACTGACAGTCTTCGCGCAGCGCACGGCGTAGTCCGAGGGATGCCTCGTGCCGACGACCGCGACGCAGGGCTCCTGCTCGAAGTCTATGAAGCCTCCGAGGTGATAGAGCGCGACGGGACGGTTTTTGAGGCGCCTGAGACCCTCGGGATAAAAGAAGTCCTCCGGCGTCACGATCCCCACGCCGTTGGCGCGGCAGTAGCCGAGGATCGCCCCCGCCCTTTTCAGATCCTTGTCCGCGAGCCTCGCCGTAAGCGAGGGATATTTTATGTTGACTTCCGACAGCTTCTCTTCGTCCGCTTCCCACACGCCCTGCGCCCCGCCGAAGTATTTCAGCAGTGTGTTCGCCGCCGCGGGAGCGGTGTATGCGGCGGCGGAGAGCCAGATCCATTTCAGAAGCTCTTCATCGCTCATTCTCGGCACGTTCTGTTTCCTCCCGTAAGCTCCCACATAAAGATCCCGGCCGCCATCGCGGCGTTCAGCGACTGCGCCCTGAGCATGGGGATATATACTTTCGTATCGCACAGCTCTGTCGCTTCCGCGCTGAGACCGTGTCCTTCGTTGCCGATCATCACGGCGTCAAAGTCCGCCGTGCCGTCCGATCCGAGACGCTTCGCATCCGGCGAGAGCACCGCGGCCGCGACGCGGCATCCGCGCGCTTTCAGCGCGGCGGCGCAGCCTGAGATGCCGTCCTGTCTCCTGACCGGCTGGCGGAACACGGCGCCCATGGACGCCCTGACCGCTTTCGGGGAAAGATGGTCCGCAGAGCCGACGAGGAAGACCTCGCTCACTCCGAGCGCGGCGGCGGTGCGGATCACGCCGCCCACGTTCCCGGGATCCTGCACGTTCTCGAGCACGACCGCCCTGTAGGGGATGTCCCGGGGCACGGGCACCTCCGGGAAAGAGAACACCGAGTAGATCCCGTCCGGGGAATCTTCCGTAGTGATCTTTTCGAACACCGGCGCCGAGACCGGATAAACGGCGTCCTCCGGCAGCTCCGGCAGAAGAGAGAGCGCGTCGGTCCTCACGAAGACCGATCCGGGAACGAAGCCGCAGGAAAGCGCCTCTTTGAGGAGGACGATCCCCTCCGCCGCAAAGAGTCCCGAAGAGTCCCTGAATTTTTTCTGTCTGAGCTGCGCCGCGGAGACGACGGTCCCGTTGCGGCGGCTTGTGATGACTTCTCTCATCGTGGTTTTCAGCTTTCGTTTTCCGGCGCAGAATTTTTCAGTATATATTATAGTATAGCACAAAACTTTCTTTTGGCAACAGTCAAATTGTAAAAAATTCCCGCAAAGGCGGCTTTGCGGATGAAAATTCATAATTC
>JAFTEP010000339.1 GCA_017453605.1 Clostridia bacterium | reverse complement strand
GGTCTTCGCGAGCGCTCTCGCGGCGGGGGAGTCGGTGGAGAAGGTCTCCGTGGTCGCGCCGAACGAGACGTTGACGCTGTCGACGTAGTCGATGAGATCCAGGACCTCGCTGTCGGGGATGTAGTCTCCGAGCCAGCCGCCGAACTGGGTCGTGAAGTTGTACTTGCCGTCGGAGAACGCTCCCGCGCCGCCGAAGCCCGACATGATCGAGCAGGGCTTGCAGGAAATGCAGTCCTTCACTTTTCCGGCGACGATCGGGCACGCGCGGTGATAGATGTCGTCTCCCATCTCGAAGACGGCGATCTTCGTGTCCGGCTTTTCCTTCAGTATCTCGTAAGCGGCATATATCCCGGCAGTCCCGGCGCCGATTATCAGAACGTCGTACATTTTGTTCTCCTCACAGTTTTTTCAGCATTCGGATCACAAGCTCGCAGGTCCTGTCGAACGATTCGAGATCGAGAGTCTCCTTCGGGCTGTGGATAGACTCGTTGTCCGGTCCGATGCTTATGGCGTCGAGATCCTTTATCTTTTCGGCGAAGATCCCGCATTCAAGTCCCGCGTGGATCGAAATGATCTGCGGTTTTTTGCCGGTCTGAAGGGTGTATTCCTCGCTGTAGAGCCTCTGGAGCTTCGAATCTTCCTTCGGATACCAGCCCGGATATTCGCCTTCAAAAGAGCAAGAGAATCCGAACTTTTCCAAAAGCGCCGCGATCCGTCCGGCAAGCCTTTTTTTCGCCTCTGCCTGCGGACTTCTGACGGAAAAAGCAAGCTCCGCCTTTCCGTTAGCAGCTCTCACAATCGCCGCGTTCGACGAGGAGAGCAGGGTGCTTCTGTCACCGGGCATCCTTTCGCAGGGTCCGTCCGGACAGACAAAAAGCATCGTCACAAGATCCTTTGACGCCGCGGCGGGCATCAGTTCCCCGGCGCGCGCGTCTTCGGCGGTGATATACGCGTCCGTATCGACCTTTCTTATCTGTGGGAGCATCTTTTCGGCGGCGCTCTCTATAAAGGTTTTCGCGTCGCGGATGTCTTCGGCGGCAATGACTGCGCTGCAGAAGTCGCAGATCGCGTTGTCGACTTTTCCGCCGTTCATTTCGGCGATTTTCACCGTCTGGGTAAGGGAAAGCCCGTATATGATTTCAGCGGCGACTCTGTTGGCGTTAGCCCTTCCGAGATCTATCTCTCCGCCGGAGTGGCCGCCTCTGAGACCGCCGACTGAAAGTTTCAGCGCCGCGAAATCTCCCTTCTCGGGAACGTAGTCCCTCGTCGCGCCGATCCTCAGACCTCCGGCGCAGCCGATCGTCGCCACGCCCTCGCAGTCGGAGTCGACGTTTATCATCACGTTTCCCTTGAGGACGGACGCGTCGAGCGCGTCAGCTCCGAGAAGCCCGATCTCCTCGCCGGTCGTGAAAATGAGTTCGAGCGGGGGATGGACGAGAGTTTTGTCTTCCATAATAGCGAGCATCAAGGCGACGGCAACTCCGTCGTCAGCTCCGAGAGAGGTCCCGACTGCGCTCAGTTTCTTCCCGTCGAGCTTCAGTTCTATAGGAGAGAGCCTGTCCTTAGATGAATGTTCGCCGTCTGTGACGAACACCATGTCCGTGTGCCCCTGGATCATGACGGGCTCCGAGTCGGCTTTATCCTCCGAACCGGGGACGAAAACGATCACGTTGTCCGCGGCGTCACGGATAAACCTGTATCCGTTCTTTTCGGCCTTGGCGCAGACAAAGTCCGCGATCCCTTTCTCGTTTCCCGAAGGGTGGGGGATCGAGCATATTTCTTCGAAGAGACCGAAGAGCCTGTCGTTTCCGAGTCCCTTAGTCAAATATTTCATATTCATTCCTCCGTGTCTGGAGTTTTTTGTTTTCTGTATCCCCGGCAGGCAGTCAGGCTTGCCGGGGCGATATTCTGTAAGGCGTGAAATCGAGCGCGTCGCAGGCGACGAGAGTGTGTCTTGTGCCATCCCACAGATGCGGGAGCGCGTCGGGATCGACGTTGTGCAGATGCCCGTAGAACACTCTCTTTATGCCCTCGCGCTTTATAATCGGCAGGAGAGGGTTTTCGCTCGCGCATAAGGTCAGCGCGGGATAGTGGAAGAAAGCGAGCAGTTCGGGATCTAAGCCTTTTATCAGAGCTTCTTCGCGGAGCTTTTTTGCCTCCGCGAGAGACAGCTCGAACCTTCCGGCTTCCCGGTTCAGGACTTTGATATCGTCCTGTCTCATCTTGTCTTCACATATCCAGCCGCGTGTACCGCAGATTATGAAGCCCTGAGCCGAAACGGCGCCGTTGTGAAGAAATCTCAGAGTTTTGTAGCCATGTTCTGCTATGAACGCGTTCAGTTTCGCGGCGGTCGACCACCAGTAGTCGTGATTGCCCTTGAGGATTATTTTTTCTCCCGGAAGGGACTCTATGAAGTCGAAATCGGCCTTCGCCTGCTCGACGTTCATTCCCCATGACAGATCGCCGGGGATGACGACCGTGTCGTCTTCATTTACGAGATATCTCCAGTATTCCTCCAGCTTCGCGGCGTGATTGGTCCATCTGCCGCCGAAAACGTCCATCGGTTTGTCGCAGGAGAAGGAAAGATGGAGATCGGAAATGCTAAACAGAGACATATTGTGTGCCTTTCAGTGAATTATAGGCGGCGATCCGGGAACAATAGGATCAAAGAGGTGAAATAAATGGTTTCCGAAAACAACTCCGGTCTTTTCGACACGAAAAACGGCGTCCCCAAACACATCAAGGGGCTCGAGTGCAGCGTCAGAAACTGCAGCTACAACGACAGCGAGTGCTTCTGCACCGCAAAAAAGATCCGCGTCGGTCCGACCAGCGCCGTCACCGGGAGCGACACGATCTGCGCCACGTTCAAGCCCAAGGAGTTCTGAAAAAAGCTGTTGCCGCAAAAAAGTGCCGGAGAGGCACTTTTTTTGAGTCGCTGTTCGTAAGGAGTGAAATTTTCAGCCCAAAAACTCTTTGACGGCGTCCTTGATCTTGTCCTTTGCAATACAGCCGGGGAACCTCACCGGCTTTTTTCTGACTTTTTCTATCCCGGCGGGTATCGGAGCTCCGGTCGCCGCGAAGAGAATGTCGGCAGCCGCGAAAGCGTCGGGAGCCTCGCCGAGCCCGAGCGCTTTGCAGACGCTCGGAGTGAATTTGTACGGGCTCGCAGTCGAGAGGACGAGGATCGGATTCGAGTGATCCGCGGCGTATCTCTTCGCGCAGTTGAGAGCGACCGCCGTGTGCGGATCGCAGAGATACTTTTCTTTTTCCCAAAATTCCTTTACGGTCTTCAGCGTATTTTGTTCGTCGCAGCAGAGACCCTCGTAGTCCTCGCGCATTTTTTCAAGTTCATCGGGCGTTATATGATAGGATCCTTTTTCGGACAGGTCTTTCATATATCCCGCGGTCTTTTCGGCGCCGCAGACAAAGTAGAGCATCCTTTCGAGGTTGCTTGAAATGAGGATGTCCATCGACGGGCTGACAGTCGTGAAAAACTCTCTTCGGCGGTCGTAGAGGCCGGTATCGAAAAAGTCTGTCAGAACTCTGTTGGAATTTGAGGCGCAGATCAGTTTTGAGATCTTCACGCCCATCTTTTTCGCGATATATCCCGCGAGGATGTCGCCGAAATTGCCGGTCGGAACGCAGACGTCGATACTGTCGCCGAAAGCGATCGTCCCGGAGCTTGCCATATCGAGATATGCGCTGACGTAATATACGACCTGCGGCACGAGCCTGCCCCAGTTTATGGAGTTTGCGCTCGAGAAAAATGATCTGTCCGAAATGCTCTCGGCGAACTCTCTGTCCGAAAAGATCGTCTTTACCGCGGTCTGTGCGTCGTCGAAGTTGCCGTCGATCCCGGTCACGCAGACGTTTTTGCCCTCTTGCGTGGTCATCTGCAGTTTCTGAAGCGCGCTGACTCCGTTTGCCGGGTAGAACACCGCGATCTTTGTCTGTTCGACGTCGCAGAAGCCCTCGAGAGCCGCTTTTCCGGTATCTCCGGATGTGGCGACGAGTATGTTCGCCGTGCGTTTCTCTCCGGTCAGCCTGAGTGCGGCGGAAAGGAGCAGGGGAGTGAGCTGCAGCGCCATATCTTTAAAAGCGCAGGTCGGACCGTGCCAGAGCTCGAGGACGTTCAGATCCCCGGCCTTTTTCACCGGAGCCGGATGCTCCCCGAATCTTTCGGGAGAATACGCCCTGCGGCAGAGCGCTTCAAGCTCGTCCTTCGGGTAGTCGGTGAGAAACATCGAGATTATCTTTGCCGCTCTTCCGGCGTAGTCGAGCTTTGAGAGCCTTTTCAGCTCCTTTTCGCTGAGCGTCGGGATGGATTCCGGAACGTAAAGCCCTCCGTCCGGGCAAAGACCGTTCTTTATCGCCTGAGCAGAAGAGACCTCTTCGCTCTTTCCTCTCGTGCTTATATATTTCATATTCGTCGGACCTTTCGTTTATTATTCCGTTTGGCTTTTCAGGCGCCGAACGCGTCGGGAGTGTGCCTTACGTAGACTTTTTTGCCCTCCTCGGGCAGATATATCTCGACGACGTCGAACCTCGTGTCATCGAAGTCGATCTCGTCGGCGTTCTTTGAAAGATACGCTCTCGCCGCGCGCACGACCCTGAGCTGCTTTGTTCTGTCCACCGCCTCGTAGGCCGCGCCGAGTGAGGCGCTCTTCGGGGTCCTGGTCTTGACCTCGCAGAATACGAGAGTCTTTTTGTCGAGCATTATAAGGTCGATCTCTCCGCCTCTTATGCAGAAGTTGGAGGCGACCTTTTTCATTTTCTTCTTTTTCAGGAAACGCTCGGCGAGCTGTTCTCCGAGCGCGCCGACTTCGCGCGTGCTTTTCATTTCAGGTCAGCTTTTTGAGAAAACTGAGTCTGTGATAGGGGCAGGGACCGAATTTTATTACGGCGTCCCTGTGTTCTTTTGTCGGATAGCCCTTGTGCTTTTTGAAGCAGTACTGAGGGTATTCCTCGTCCATTTTCAGACAGAACCTGTCTCTGGCTTCCTTTGCGAGGATGCTCGCGGCGGCGATAGACGGGATCAGAGCGTCGCCCTTTATCACCGGGATCGCAGGTACGTCAAAGCCTCTCGCGACGTTTCCGTCTATGAGGAGAAGTCCCGGTACGGTCCCGAGGGCTTCTTCGGCTTTTTTCATCGCGAGCATACTTGCGTTCAGGATGTTTATTCTGTCGATCTCTTCCGCGTCGACGCTCGCGACCGCCCAGAAGAGCGTCTTTTCTTTTATGATCTTTTCAAGCTCCGCCCTCTTTTTGGGACTGAGTTTTTTCGAGTCGTCGAGCCCGGGGATGACTTCGCCGTCATTCAGTATCACCGCGGCGGCGTAGACAGGTCCCGCGAGCGGACCGCGCCCGGCTTCGTCGAGACCGCAGACCGGTCCCGGATACTTTTCCGAGAGTTCTCTTGAAAGCGTCCAGTCCATTTTTATCCACTCACTCTTTCAAGCGTTATCCTGCCGATCTTTCCCGAGCGGAATTCGTCGAGTATCACAGCCGCGCACCTTGAAAAGTCGACGTCTCCGCCGGAAACGAGAAAGCCTCTTTTTCTTCCGATCGTTTCAAAAAGCTCCGGCGCGTCAAGCGTCAGATCTTCTTCTGTTAATTTATATCTTGCGGCGAGAAGTCCGGGATAGAGTTCCCTGAGTCTTCCGCAGAGCGCGAGAGCGACTTCGTCGGTCAGAACGACCGTGTCCTTTATCGCGCCGGTCGCCGAAAGATTTTCTCCGACCGTCCTGTCCGAAAACTTCGGCGCGAGGACTCCCGGCATGTCCAAAAGCTCCAGTCCGATCGAAGTCTTCACCCACTGCTTTGTCAGCGTGACGCCCGGTCTGTTCTCGGCCTTCGCCTTTTTTGAACCGCAGAGCGTGTTTATGAGAGTGGACTTCCCGACGTTCGGGATCCCGAGCACCATCGCCTTTATAGCGCGGTTGACGTTCTTTTCTTTGTTCTTTGCGAGCTTGTCCGCCATCACACGCTTGACCTCGGCTTCAAGCTCTTTTATGCCTTTGCCGTCTATGCAGTCGACGCATACGGCGCTTTCGGTGTTTTTGAGATAATATTCCTTCCAGATCCTGTTTTGTTCAGGATCCGCGAGAGAGGCTTTGTTCAGTATCAGAATGACGGGTTTGTTGGAAACGAGTTCTTTTATCTGCGGGTTCCTGCTCGAAAGCGGGATCCTCGCGTCCGCGAGCTCGAGGATCACGTCGACGCTCGATAGGTTTTCTTTTATCAGCCTTTTGGTCGCCGCCATGTGGCCGGGAAACCACTGGATTATATCAGTCGGCATCTTTAGACTCCGCAAAGGGCGAAAGCAGGGGATTTGTTTCGGTCCCGAGCGGCGAGAGCGAGAAGAGCCTGAACACGACTCTGCCCATAAGATACCTCTCGTCGATCTGTCCTATAAGACTGCTTCGGCTGTCGGTGGAATTGTTGCGGTTGTCACCCATCACGAAAACGTAGCCCTCTTTGACGACAAAGTCGGTCGGGCAGTTGTCGAGCCTGCTCATCGGACGCGAATCGCGGTTGAGATAAGTTTCGTTTAGCGTCACGCCGTCTACTGTCACGGTCCAGTTTTCGTAGTCTATATGCACCTTCTGACCGCCGGTCGCGATGACGCGCTTGATTAGCGGATGACCGCTCTTGTACGAGGGCACCTGCAGAACGACGATGTCCCCGGTCTTCGGCTCGTAGGCAAGATTGCTTATGACAAGATAGTCCTCGCTGTTCAGCGTGGGCCACATCGACTCTCCCTGAACTCTCACGAGCCTGAGGATGAAGGTGAAAAGAACCACGACAAAGAGCAGCGCATAAACAAAAGATCCGAGCCATTCATAGCATCCGCCGAGGATCTTCTGGTTTTTTTTGAATCTTGCTTTTTCTTTTTTCGCGTATTCGTCCAAAGGCGTGAGAAAACTGTTTATGATCTCTTCGTCTTCGGGAGAGATCCCGGCGTTTTCGGGGTCCTGTCCGGATTCTTTGTCTGCGGGAACTTCTTCACCGGCGCTCGCGGACCCGGCGGGCGCTTTCACCGCCAAAAGATCAAAGTCCTCGGTTTCAGAGCCGTTAACGGGCTCGCGGTCTTCTTTGCCGGTCTTTTCGGAGTCTTCGGGATCAACAAGTTTTTCGGTATTATCGAACGTTTCTGCCATTGTTCTTCCTCTGCGGCGCTCAAAGCGTCAAAAAAACGAAACTTAAAAAATAAAGAAGAGAAGCGGCGCATAAAATCGGCCGCTTCTCTCAAGCTGCAAGGGTGTGTGACCTGAGCAAAACGGGAGAGTCAGATTTTTTCCTTGACTTTTGCCGATTTGCCGACGCGGTCTCTGAGATAATAGAGCTTTGCTCTGCGAACGCGGCCCTTTCTGACAACGTCGACTTTTTCAACGTTGGGGGAATGGAGAGGGAAGGTCTTTTCGACGCCGACGCCGTAGGAGACCCTTCTCACGGTGAAGGTCTCGGAGATCCCGCCGTTTTTCCTGGCGATGACCGTGCCTTCAAAGAGCTGGATCCTTTCCCTGTTTCCTTCCTTGATCTTGTTGTGCACCCTGACGGTATCACCGATGTTGAAAACGGGCGCCTCCTCCTTGAGCTGCTCACTTGCGAAAGCTTTCAACAGATCCATTTTCAGCTTTCTCCTTTCAGATAAATAAATTTATTCCGGAAGGGACGGGAAGCGTTCATATCAGAGCTAATAGAGGACCGCTCCCTTTTTCTATTCTGACGAATAGAAATCACCATACCATAACAAGATAATTATACCACGTCCGGTTTTCTTTTGCAATAGTTTTTTTCAAAAATTTTTGATTTATTTATCCGACCGGCGGATTTTCACTCAATTTTTGTGAATTACGCGATAAATATATTATATATCAATTTCAAAGAGTGATCTGATCGAGAGTTTTTTCAAACGATCCGAGGTAATCCGCCATAAATATTTTCAGTTCTTCGCAGTCGAAGGCTTCAAGATCGCTCTTTATCGAACGCTCCGCGGATGCGAAATCGGGGTTCGAGTTTTTCAGTTCGTCGAGGCATTTTATGTACGCGCAAAGTCTGTCCGCGGCCTTTATGAGCTTTTTTTCCTCGTCAGTGACAGTGAGGGTCTTTTCGTATTCGGCGAGCATATCTTCGTCGAGCAGGGAGAGGATCCTTTCTTTCGAGCGGTCCTCTATGTCCTTGTATGCTTTTCTCAGCGCCTCGTTGCTGTACTTGACGGGGGTGGGGAGATCGCCTGTGAGGATCTCGTTCATGTCGTGGAAGAGAGCGGCGGCGGCGATATGCTCGGCGTCGTGCGATTTTTTGAGCTTTGTGTTTCCGATCAGCGCCAGGGCGTGGGAAATGAGCGCGACTTCCATCGAGTGCTCCATAAGATTCTCGTTTCTCGAGTTCTTCATGAGCCCCCAGCGGTTTATGTACTTCATTCTGAATAAGAGCGAATAAAAATCGCCGTTGTTCATTTTATACGTCTCCTTTGGCGCTTTGATCCCGGCAGACGGCAGTCAGATGCGCTCTCAGCCTGTCCGCCTCTTCGATTATCCTCTGGAATCTGTGATTGAGCCCTGATTTTGTGAGTTTTTCTTTGGACAGAGCGCATAGCTCGCTCAAACTCGCTCCGGGGTATCTTCCCCTGAGTGCGGCGGTGTTTTTGAGATTTTCGGGAAGTCTCTCGAACGCGTCGTTTGATTTCAAAAACTCTATCGCGTCCTTCAATTTCCCGGCAAAATTGATCGTTCTCTGCAGATTCGCCCCGTCGTAGTTGTTGACGCGGTTGATCCTGTTTTTCACCGAGCGCTCGACTTTCAGCTCCATGAGCTCCATCGCCTTGTCCTGGCAGGCGCACATGGTCAGAAAATCCTCTATATCCTCGCTGTTTTTGATGTAGAAAATGCTCTTTGTGCCGCGTGTCGCCGTTTTGAACGTGAATCCGCAGCCGTTGAGAGCGATCTTCAAGGCTTCAAGGCATTTTTCGTCAGGGATCCTTATTTCAAGATGGTATCTTTTTTTGGGATCGGCAAGATATCCCGCAGTCACGAACGCTCCGCGCAGAAAATAAACGGGACACCGCGCGCAGACTTGTTCGCGATAAGAAACGCTTTCGCCCGAAAAAAGAGCCGCCGCGTTTTCGAAGCTGTTCCGACAGCAAACAGACGGCCTTTGTCTTTTGTTTGGCAGATTGAATTCCGAAAGGGTCCTCTGTTTGATAAGGTCTTTCAGTTCTTTGGAAAAACTCATTTCTCAAATCCGTGCGCGCCGAGCTTTCTGACTTCTCTTTCGAGTTCGACACCGAATCTTTCCTTCACGGTCCTTTTTATCTCATCCTCGAGCTTTTCGACGTCGGAGGCGGTCGCGCCGCCGCGGTTTATGATGAATCCGGCGTGCTTCTCGCTCACCTGAGCTCCGCCCTTGGTAAGCCCTTTCAGACCGCAGTCCTCTATCAGTTTTCCGGCGAATTGCCCCTCCGGACGCTTGAAATAGCTTCCGCAGCTCGGATATTCGAGCGGCTGCTTTTCCTTTCTCCTCTTCATCAGCGAGTTCATAAGATCCGTGACGGTCCCGCTGTCGCAGGGCGTAAGACGCAAAACTGTCTCGAGAACGATCTCTCCGCTCTCCTGGAACCTCGAGTGTCTGTAGGAGAGCCCGGCGTCCGCGGCGTCTACGGAATAGACCTTCCCCTTGCGGTCGCAGACGGTGAACTTCAGCGCGATCTCGTCGAGCTGATGGCCGTACGCCCCGGCGTTCATCACAGAAGCTCCGCCCATGCTCCCCGGTATCCCGTACATGAATTCGGCTCCCGAAAAGCCCGCCTGAGCGGCTTTCAGGGCGAATTTTGTCAGTCCGACTCCCGCCTGGACCGCAAACTTCCCGTTTTCGTCGAGTTCGCGGCATCCGGTCAGGCGCGAGGTCGATAACAGAGGCACCTCTATCACTCCGTCGCAGACGAGGACGTTGGAACCGAAGCCGAGGACCGCCAGCTTTTCGCCGCAGGCTTCGGCGGCCCGGGCGCAGGCTTCCGTGTCGAGAGGGAAGACGAGCGCGCGCGCCGTTCCTCCGGTGCGAAGTCCCGCCATGTTCAAGAGAGAGACGTTTTGTTTTATCTCGATCCGTCCGGCTTTTTCAAGTTCCGTCAGAACCTCGTTTTGTTCTTCCACTTCGGCTCGGTCCTCCTTTCTCCGGGATTTACGGGGATTATACGCCTTTTATCTGTAAAGCATAGCGGCGCCGATTATTCCGGCGTCGTTGCCGAGTTTTGCGATCCTGTATTCGGTCTTCTTCTCGCTGTTTCTCGCGTACTGCTCGCGGTTGATGATCTCTCTCAGCGGAGCGAGGAGCATTTCGCCCTCCTTGGAAATGCCTCCGCCGATGCTGAGGAT
>JAFTEP010000338.1 GCA_017453605.1 Clostridia bacterium | reverse complement strand
TTTCGGCTTCGAGGAGAGCCACGGCTATCTCGCGGGAACATACGCCCGCGATAAGGACGCCGTCGGAGCCTCGCTTCTGATCTGCGAAATGGCGGCGTTCTATAAGGCGAGAGGGCTCAGCCTCATCGACGTCCTCGAGGGGCTCTGGCGCCGCTTCGGATACGTCGGCGACTTCACCCACGAAATGCTCATCGAAGACGTCGATTTCCGCTCGAAAATGAACGCGATCATGGACGGTTTCAGAAAAGATCCTCCCTCGACTCTCGGCGGCGAGAAGACGGTCCTCGTCGAGGACTATCTTGCCGGAGAGGCGCGCTGTGCGGACGGAAGCGTCAGCGCTCTGCCTTTTGCACCCGAAAATATGCTCGCCTACGTCGGAGAGAGCGGCACACGCGTGACCGTCAGACCCTCCGGCACAGAGCCAAAGATCAAATTCTACGTTTCAGTCAACACCGATTCGCCCGAAGCCGCCAGAAACCGCTTCGACGGCGTTATGAAGGGACTTATCAAGTAAATGCTTTTATCCTGCACGGGGATAGGTCTCTCGTTCGGAGAGAACGTGATCCTCAGCGACGTTTCATTCAAGCTCGGCGAAAGCGACAGGCTCGCCGTCGTCGGCGTCAACGGCGCCGGCAAGACCAGTCTGTTGAGGATAATCTGCGGCGAGACCGCCGACTTTGAGGGAAAGATCTCTCTCAAAACCGGCGCTTCCGTTGCATACCTGAAGCAGAACTCCGCGCTGACGGGCACTAAGACCGTTCACGAGGAGATGCTTTCCGTCTTTTCCGATCTTATCGAGCGCGAGAGCAGGATTAGAAAGCTCGAGGAACGTATGTCTTCAGGAGACGTGAACGCCGCCGCCGAATACGACCGGGAATTTGAGAGGTTCCGCCGCGACGGCGGGCTCGAGTTCCGCTCCCGTACAGTCTCCACTCTCGCCGCGATGGGCTTCGGCAAAGATATGCTCGAGATGACGGTAGACAGCCTCTCCGGCGGTCAGCGCACGGTGCTTTCTCTTGTCAGAGTCCTGCTTGGGCGCCCCGATCTTCTCATCCTCGACGAACCTACCAACCACCTCGATTCCGACGCTCTCTTCTGGCTTGAGGGACACCTGAAAAAGCTGAGGACCGCACTCATCGTCGTGAGCCACGACAGATGGTTTCTCGACCGCGTCACGACCTCCACTCTCGAGATCGAGAACACCCGCGGGACCTATTATCCCTGCAGTTATTCCGAATACCGGCGCCGCAAACAGAAGGACAGGGGAGACGCCGAGAAGCGCTGGCGCGATCAGCAGAAGGAAATAAAGCGCATTAAGGATTACATAGCTCAGCAGAGACAGTGGAACCGCGAACGCAACATCATCGCCGCGGAGAGCCGCGAAAAGCTCCTCGCGAAAATGGAGATCTTCGAGAGACCGGACGCTCTGCCCAAAGGCATCGGTTTCAGCTTCACTTCATCCTCGGATTCCGGGAACGACGTTCTCAGTGTCGACGGTCTTTCAAAAAGCTTCGGTGAAAGAAAGCTCTTCTCAAACCTTTCGTTTGAAGTGAAAAGGGGAGACAGGCTTTTTGTTCTCGGGCCCAACGGATGCGGCAAGAGCACTCTTTTGAAGATCCTCTGCTCTCAGCTTCCATCCGACCGCGGGACCTTCAACTTCGGCTACAACGTTAAGATCGGCTACTACGATCAGGAGAATCAGAACCTCGATCTGTCCTCTGCCGTCTTCGACGAGCTCTGGCGTCTTTCCGATTCCGTCGAAAACACCCGAAGGATCCTCAGTCTCTTCGGCTTTCGCGGAGACGACGTCTTCAAGTCCGTCTCGGATCTTTCGGGCGGCGAGAAGGCGAGGCTGACCCTGGCAAAACTCATGCAGCAGAAGGTGAATGTGCTCGTCCTCGACGAGCCGACCAACCACCTCGACATCCTTTCTCGCGAGGCTCTCGAAAACGCAGTGAGCGAGTTCGACGGTACCGTGATCGCCGTCAGCCACGACCGCTGGTTCATCGGCGCGCTCGCAACGCGCATCCTTGATCTCTCCGATCCGTCTTCAGCTCTCGATTTCAAGGGCGGCTACGAAGCCTACGGCGAATTTGTCAGGGAGCGCCGGGAAAAGAGTCTGAGCGAACAGCCTTCTCAGGCGGCCGCTGCGAAAAACGACTACGAGAGGACAAAACAGCTCCGTTCTCTCGAACGATCCCGCGAGAAGAACCTTCTGAAGACAGAACGGCTTATCGCCGAGACCGAACAAAAGATAAACGAAATTGATTTGCAGATGACAAACGATGCGGCGAGCGACTACAAGCGTCTCGAAGAGCTGACGGAAGAAAAAAGCGCGCTCGAGCTTTCGCTTTCGGAGCTTTACGAAAAATGGGACACACTCCAGACTCCCATTTCTTGCGACT
>JAFTEP010000337.1 GCA_017453605.1 Clostridia bacterium | reverse complement strand
TTGAAACCATTCTGATTGTTTGAGAAATTCTAAAAGAACAATCGAATTATCAAAATTTACGCAGCAAACTGTTTGTTAATCAGCAACTAAAGGTGCGGTATATAGGCTTCCCCCTGGAGGGGAAGCTGTCAGCGGAGCTGACTGATGAGGGGACACCGCTACATATTTCTGTTAATCAACAAAGATAAGTGCCGTAAGAAGGCCTTCCCCCTTGGGGGAAGGTGTCTGCGGAGCAGACGGATGAGGGGTCCCCGAAGCGGTAACCGCTCCGTCCCTCTCGTCTGAGCCAAAGCGAAGACGAAAACGGATCGCCTCAAAAATGCAATAACTCCGAACTCCGAACTCCGAACTCCGAACTCCGCACTATCTAACCCCGTCTGAGCCGAAGCGAAGACGTGAGATAAAAACACTAAATACCGCGCGATAAAATGCGCCGGAAACCAAGGAGGTCAAAAAATGCTTTTGTTTGAAGACGGCGAGAGGATCGCCTTTCTCGGCGACTCGGTATGCTGGGCGAATAAGAGCGACGCTCTGCCGCTCGGCGACGGATACGTCCGGCTGACAGACGCTTTTCTCAGGGCCTTCTGCCCGGAGCGCAGGATCGGCGTTGCAAATCTCGGCAGACCGCAGAACATCGCCTCACTTCTCGGCTCTCTCGGCGAGGAGGGACCGATAGAGTCCGATCACGCGGTGCTGCTTATTGGAAACGACGAGATCTCCGGCGCGTTCCGCGAAGGACTGACCCCCGACGCGGGGCTCTTCGGCGACAGACTGAGGGCTCTGGCGGACCTTATACTCCCGTCGGTGAAGAACCTGTTTCTGATGACGCCGTTCTGCCTCTATCCCCACGAGGACGATCCGCTGAGGGAATCGACCGACGAATTCCGCCGCGAGGTGACGGACGTCGCCTCGGAATATATGCTGACCTGCGTCGATCTTCAGGCGGAGTTTGACAGATATCTGCTCCACAGACACGCGCTGACCGTCTCCTCCGACGGCTTCACGCCGCGCTTCCACGGACACCTCATCATAGCGCACGCGTTTCTGCGGGAAGCCGGCTTCACCGCCGACTCCGACTCCCCCCAACCCTTGACATTCTGAGCCGTTTGATGTATAATGGCGTCAACGGAAATATAGGAAAACGTCAGAAGCCCGACGCTTTCACCGTTGCCGCAGGCAACTGCAAATAATTCCGTCAGATCCACGGGTCCCCCGCGGATTTGACACCGCCGGCGAGCCCGCGCAGAAGGGCGAGTCCGCGCGCCGGGGAGAGACGGCGATGCGAAGCGTTGCCGTCGGCCATAATCGCGCGAAAACCACTTGGAAGGCGAAGCCTTTCAAGTGAATCAAATGAAGGAGGACGAAAAGAATGAAAACTCTCAAAATCAAACTCTCAACGATCAACGACGTGCGTGATTTCGTCAGCGCCGTCACCGCTTACGACGGAGAGGCGGACCTCACCAGCGGCCGCTACGTGGTCGACGCGAAGTCGATCATGGGGATCTTCTCGCTCGATCTTTCCGAGCCGATAACGCTCACCGTCCATTCCGGCAGCGAGGCCGAGCTCGAAAAACTCGTCGAAAAGTTCACCGTCAGGTAAGGACCGAACCAAAAAAACAAGCTGAGGCGCGCCTCAGCTTGTTTTTTTGTCAGTAAAAAGTCATTTTCATTTTCGGGAAAACGCGGTCCGCTCGACGGGGTCCGCGCTCTGCGCCCGCCGTGTTTTACGCGACCTTTTCCAGGGTGACGTTCTCGAGAAGCTCGGCGAATTGTTCAAATCCTTCGGAGCCTTCTCCGCCCTTGGTCTCTTCAAGCTTCAGGACGCCGTCGCTGTAGGAGAACGTCATCGACGAGGAATCATCTCCCAGGACCAGCTTGCCGTCCTTGACGGAGTAGGCGATCTCTCTGTCGTTGCCGAGGCTGCCGAGGATCTCTTCGTCGGACTGTTCGTCGATCTGGTTCATCAACGTCTCTCTCTGGGACGCGATGTACTGCCCGAGGTAATCCTCCCAGCTGACCCCCGCGCTCTCCAGACTCTCACGGATGACGGCGGGATCCGCGCCGCCGAACATTTCAGCCATATCTTCTATGCTCATGCCGGAAAATCCGTCGAGCATCTTTGTGTAGAGAGACTTCATCGCGCTGCGGTAGGTGTCGGTGTCCGCGGTGAACTTCACGGTGTTCTCGGAGATGCTGAATCTGTACGCGGAGAACAGGTCTATCATGGAGTCGGCCATTTCTTCCTTGGAGATAAAGGCTTCTAAGGTGTCGAGATCAAGGCTGCCGAACAAGTCGAAAAGCTCCTCGACGTCATCGAAGTTGTCCTTGTTGACGACAAACTTCCAGTCGCCGACGAAATCGTCCCCGGTCAGAGCGGGGGCAGAGGACTCGGTCTTCTTTCCTTCGGTCCCGGCGTCTTCGGTCTTCTTGTCCTCGGTCGCGGCGGCCTCGGTCTTCTTTTCTTCGGTCTTCTTCTCTTCGGTCTTCTTTTCTTCGGTCTCGGCGGCCTCGGTCTTTTCTTTGCTCTTTTCGTCGGTCTTTTTCTCCGCGCAGGAAATCATGGCGAAAACCATGCAGAGAGCCAGCATGAGGCAAAGAACGGTCTTCAGTGTTTTCATTTGTGTCCTTCCTTTTTCTCTATTGCCTTTAAAAGCAAACGTTTTTTCGCGCCTGAGCGCGTTGAAGCGGACGAAAAAGCCTCGTTATCACACAGGTCCCGGTCGGCGTCAAAAAAAGCCCTTTGCGTCCGTTAGACGAGATAATACCACAAATTTCGCGCTTTGTCAAGTGATCCGCTTTCATCCGCGGACCGTCTCCCGCCAAGAACGTTTTCACGGGTCCAAAGGGCGGGAGCCCTTTGCGGAGTCAAGAGGCGGAGCCTCTTGCGGGTTTCCAAAGGGCAGAGCCCTTTGGCGGGAGCCCCTCGCGATCAGGCGAGCCAGCCCTGTCTGCAGAGCAGCTCGGCGCAGAGGAGAGCGCCGCCGGCGGCTCCGCGGAGGGTGTTGTGGGAGAGTCCGATGAATTTCCAGTCGAAGATCGGGTCTTCTCTGAGGCGTCCGGCGCAGATGCCCATGCCGCCCTCGATCATCCTGTCGAGGCGGGTCTGAGGACGGTCGGGCTCGTCAAAATAGGTGATGAACTGTTTCGGCGCGTGCGGCAGAGCGAGTTCCTGCGGGACGGAGGAAAACTCCTTCCAGCGTCTGAGTATCTCTTCGCGCTCCGGCTTTTTTGAAAACTTGACGCTGACGGAGGCGAGATGTCCGTCGGACGCCGCAACGCGTATGCACTGGGCCGTGATTACGGGCGATTCGGCAGGCGCGATATGATCGCCGTCGATCTTTCCCCACACTCTAAGCGGCTCCTTCTCGCTCTTTTCCTCCTCGCCGCCGATATACGGGATCACGTTGTCGAGGATCTCCGGCCAGGACGCGAAGGTCTTTCCCGCGCCGCTTATCGCCTGGAAGGTCGTGACCGTCACGAATTTCGGTCCGAAGTCCATGAGCGGAGTAATGAGCGGGACGTAAGACTGGATAGAGCAGTTGGGCTTTACGCAGATAAAGCCGCGCTTCGTGCCGAGGCGCTTTCTCTGCGCTTCGATGACGGCGGTGTGCGCGTGGTTGATCTCCGGGATCACCATCGGCACGTCGGGCGTCCAGCGGTTCGCGGAGTTGTTGGAGACGACCGGGATCTCGCTCTTCGCGTAGGCTTCCTCGAGGGCGCGGATCTCGTCCTTGGGCATATTGACCGCGCAGAACACGAAATCCACCAGCGGCTTGACCTCGTCGATCTTCGCCGCGTCGAGAACGGTCATGTCCTTCACGCAGTCGGGCATCGCGTCGGCGAGCATCCACTTTCCGGCGACCGCCTCGGCGTAGGGCTTTCCGGCGCTGCGGGCAGACGCCGCGAGCGCGGTGATCTCAAAATAAGGGTGATCGGCAAGGAGCGTGATGAATCTCTGACCGACCATCCCGGTCGCGCCCACAATACCGGCTCTGAGTTTGTTCATATTCATTCCTCCAGAAAAATAAGTTGGGTCCGTATAAAACCGCCGCCCCGACCGCCTCTCTTCCCGCCGCAGGCGAGCTCTTTCTTC
>JAFTEP010000336.1 GCA_017453605.1 Clostridia bacterium | reverse complement strand
GGAACGGTTCCGCGACGCCGTGGAGTGCGATTTTGACGGCGAAGCGGAGATGCTCCACGTCCTTCGGTACGAAGCTCCCAAGGTGGGCAACGACGACGACCGGGCGGACGAATTCGCCGTGCGTCTCACGGCCTGCTTCGCCGATGCCCTGAAAGGGCGCAGGAACTCCCGCGGCGGCGTCTTCCGCGCCGGCACCGGCAGCGCCATGTTCTACCTGTGGAAGGCCGACGAGATCGGCGCCTCCCCGGACGGGCGCAGAAAGGGCGAGCCCTTCGCCGCCAACTACAGCGTGAGCCTCTTCGCCGACGTGGCCGGCCCCTTCTCGGTGATCCGCTCCCTCACGAAGCCGGAGCTTCGCCGGGTTGTGAACGGCGGCCCCCTGACGCTGGAGTTCGCATCCTCCATGTTCTCAGATCCGGAAGGCGTGGAAAAGGTCGCGTCACTGGTAAAGGCTTTCGTGGATCTCGGAGGACATCAGCTGCAGCTCAACGCCGTCAACGCCGACAAACTCAAAGACGCCCAGCGTGATCCCGAAAGCCATCAGCAGCTTATAGTCAGGATCTGGGGCTGGAGCGCTTACTTCGTGGAGCTGGACAGAAGATTCCAGGATCACGTTATCGCAAGACAGGAATACACCCTATGAGGGGACTCATTTTCGACGTCAAGGAGTTCTCGGTCCACGACGGTCCCGGATGCCGGATCACGGTGTTCATGAAGGGCTGTCCGATGAGATGCCTCTGGTGCCACAATCCCGAGGGGCAGAAAGCCGAGCCGGAGCTCATGATAAAAAGCTCTCAGTGCGTTCACTGCGGGCTCTGCGAAAAGGATCCCGTTCCGCCGTTCGCGCGCGATCCCGGCGCCTGCCCTAAGGGGCTTATAAGCGTTTCGGGAGAATGGATCGAGGCAAAAGATCTGGCAAAAAGGCTCCTGCGCTTCAAGGATCAGCTTGTGAGGATGAAGGGCGGCGTGACTTTCTCCGGCGGCGAGCCTTTGGCGCAGACGGACTTTGTTCTTGAAGCCGCGGAAATTCTCAGAAATGCCGGCGTCCACGTTGCGGTACAGACCGGGGGATATTCAAACGAAGAAGAGTTTCAGAGGCTGATAAACGGCGTCGATCTTGTCATGATGGACCTGAAGCTCGCCGACGAAAAAGAACATATCAGATACACGGGCGTCTCAAACGAAAAGATATTCAAAAACGCCGGGATACTGAAAAACTCGGGCGTCGATCACATTTTCCGCACCCCGCTGATACCGGGGATCACGGACGGAAAAGAAAATCTCGAAGCGATAGAAAAACTGACCGCGGGCTCGAAGTGGGAAAAGCTCGCGTACAACAAGCTCGCCGGCGCGAAATACCCGATGCTCGGCAGGACTTACGACGAAAAAGGAGAGATAAAGGCAAAATGAAAAAGGTCTACGCTGTGATACCCGAAAAGACAGGGCGGATCGCCCCGGAGATATACGGGCATTTCTCGGAGCACATCGGAGGCGTGTTCTACGGCGGTCTGTGGGTCGGAAAGGACTCGAAGATCCCGAATTACAGGGGCTTCCGGCTCGATGCGATAGAGAAGTTCAAAAAAATAAAGCCCGGCGCTCTCAGATGGCCGGGAGGCTGTTTTGCCGAGACCTACGACTGGCGCGACGGGATAGGTGAAAAAAGGCCCGTCAGAAGAAACTGGTGGACCCCGTACGACGGCAGATTTGAGACGAACGAAGTCGGCACCCACGAATTCATGGACTTCTGCGAGGCGGTCGGCGTAAAGCCCTACTTTGCGATGAACGTGACCTCGATCACCCCGATGCACGCGAGGGAATGGATGGACTACTGTCTCTCGGAAAGGGGTACGACGACGCTCGCTCTCGAGAGGGAAAAGAACGGACACCCGGAGCCTTTCGACATCCCATACTGGGGCGTGGGAAACGAGAACTGGGGCGGCGGAGGCAATATGACCGCCGACAGCTACGCGCTCGAATACAGGCGCTTCGCGACACTGATGTACAACGTGATCCGCCATACCGGGAAGACGCTCGTCGCGGGCGGAGCTGACGGCAAGGATTACGCCTGGACGCACGATCTGGCGCAGAATCTCGCGTCTTCACGCACTCGCGTCGACGCGATGAGCTTCCACTACTACACGGGCACTAAGCGCGACTGCTTCGATCTATCGCATGAAGCGTGGTACGAGATGATCTCCAAGGCCGCTGGGATAGAAGAGGCGATAATCAGGCACAGCGCGATAACCAAGGGCTTCGGGATGGAAGAGAAGCTGAAGCTCGTCATCGACGAATGGGGCTCCTGGTATCCGGAAGGCTCCGGCCCGAGCAAGGGAAAAAACCTCTTCGAGGAGCAGT
>JAFTEP010000335.1 GCA_017453605.1 Clostridia bacterium | reverse complement strand
GTCGGGAAGCGACAGGATCTTAAAACTCATGAACCGAAGATACGGCAGGGAAAGGTTTTTCGACGTGGCTGACAGACTGAGAAAAGCCGTCCCGGGTATCAGCATAACTTCAGACATAATCGTCGGATTCCCGGGAGAAAAGGAGGAAGACTTTTCACAGACGCTCGACGCGATGGAAAAGATCCGCTTCGACAACGTGTTTTCGTTCGTTTATTCTCCGCGCAGGGGAACGCCCGCCGCAAAAATGCCCGATCAGATCCCGGACGAAGTGAAAAAAGAGAGGATGAAACGCCTGCTCGACCTTCAGCAGAAGATCTGCCTCGAGATCAACTCTCTTTACGTCGATAAGACCGTCACGGCTCTGTGCGAAGGAAAGAGCAAAAACGATCCGTCTATGCTCAGCGCAAGGAGCCTGACCGGAAAACTCATTCATTTCGAAGGCGACGAAAAGAATCTCGAAGGAAAATTTGTCGAACTTGAGATAACCAAAGCCATGCCCATTATGCTTTTTGCAAAGTTGAGGGAGAACGAAAAATGACACCGATGATGACCCAGTACCTCGCCACAAAAGAAAAATACCCAGATCACATCCTTCTTTACAGACTCGGAGATTTTTACGAAATGTTCTTCGACGACGCGAAGACCGCTTCGAGAGAGCTCGATCTCGTGCTCACAGGCAAGGACTGCGGAGAGGAAGAGAGAGCACCGATGTGCGGGATCCCGTTCCACAGCGCGGAAGGCTATATAACGCGCCTTGTCGAACGCGGATATAAGGTCGCCGTTTGTGAACAGCTCGAGGATCCCGCGCTCGCGAAGGGACTTGTCAAGCGCGACGTCGTCAAGATCGTGACGCCCGGCACCGCTGTGGGTCAGAACCTCACCGACGAAACGAAGAACAACTATCTCGCCTCACTTTACGTCGAAAGCGGAGCTGCGGCTTTCGCAGTATGCGATATTTCCGAGAACACCGTCAGAGTGACTTCTTTTTTGGAAGCCTCCCCCGCCCTTCTTCTCGGAAGGATCACCAACGAATTCTGCATCTTCTCTCCGTCTGAGCTTCTTATAAACGTTTCCGTCTCAAAACTCGCGGGCTTCGGCGACTATGTTGCCTCAAACACCCGCTGCGCCGTGAACGACGGTCTCGAAGATCTTTTCTTCGACGGAGGAAGAGTTTGCGAAGAGCAGTTCAAAACAACTCTTTTCGACGTCCCGTTTTCCGGCGACGACGACAGACGCATCTGTCTCGGCGCGGTCGGCGCTCTTATCAGATACCTCTCGGACACTCAGCGCACCGCTCTGAACGGGATCACAAGGCTCGAAAAGTATTCATCCGACTGTTTTCTTTCTATCGACGCCGCCTCTCGCAGGAACCTCGAACTCTGTGAAACTATGCGCCAGAGAGAAAAGCGCGGGACTCTGCTCTGGGTGCTCGACAAGACCTGCACCGCGCCGGGAGCAAGACTTCTAAGGCGTTTTATAGAACAGCCCCTCACCTCCTGCAGACAGATCTCTTTAAGGCAGGAAGCCGTGAAAGAACTCTTTTGTGACGTCGAAATGAAAAACGATCTCAGGGATTCTTTAAACGGCATCCAGGATATCGAGCGCATAATGTCAAAACTCAATTACGCCAAAGCTTCCCCGAGAGACCTTATCGCGCTTTCTCTGACGCTCGAAAAGATTCCGAGGATCCTCTCCGTGATCGAAAACTGCCGCAGCGAGGAAATAAAGGCGGCGGCGAGCGCAATGGGAGGAAGATCCGGGGAGGCGCTCGAGGAGATAAGAAGATCTATCGAAGTTTCGATCGATCCTAACGCACCCGCCGTCACGAGAGACGGAGGGATGATCCGTCCGGGATACGACGCGGGAGTCGACGAGCTGAGAGCGATAATCAACGACACCGGCGAATACCTGACGAGGATAGAAAACACGGAAAAAGAACTTACGGGCATAAAGAACCTGAAAGTCGCTTTCAACAGAGTTTTCGGATATTACATAGAGGTCACGAATTCTTCTCTGAATATGGTGCCCGACAGATACGTCAGAAAGCAGACTCTCACCAACGGCGAAAGGTTCATCACTCAGGAGCTCAAGGAACTCGAGACGCGCATCCTCGGCGCGAAGGATAAGATCATCGCGCTTGAAAACGAGCTTTTCGACAAGCTCGTCGCGTCGATCGCAAAATGCACCGATCTTCTGCAGAGCGTCAGCGAAGCCCTCTCGAAGCTCGACGTTTTCGCTTCCCTCGCGGAAGCCGCGCTGAAAAACAACTACGTCTGCCCCGAAGTCGACGGCTCGGACGAGCTCTCTCTTTCAGACGCAAGACATCCCGTGATCGAATGTCTAGGCGACAGCTTTTTCGTCCCGAACGACGTTTATCTCGACTGCCGCTCGAACAGGATGGCGATAATCACAGGTCCGAACATGGCGGGAAAATCGACCTATATGAGACAGACCGCGCTGATCGTCATCATGGCGCAGATAGGAAGCTTCGTCCCCGCAAAGAGCGCACGGATCGGGATCGTCGACAAGATATTCACGAGAGTCGGCGCGAGCGACGATCTCGCCTCCGGTCAGTCGACCTTCATGCTCGAAATGAACGAAGTCGCTTTCATCCTCAAAAACGCCACTAAAAGGAGCCTGATCCTCTACGACGAGATCGGAAGGGGCACCTCCACCTACGACGGGATGAGCATAGCACGGGCTGTCGTGGAATACACCGCCTCAAAGAAGCTCGGAGCGAGGACTTTGTTTGCGACGCACTATCACGAGCTGTCTGAACTCGAAAACACTCTCGAAGGCGTGAAAAACTACAATATAGCCACGAAAAAGCGCGGCGACGACATCATATTTTTGCGCAAGATCGTTCCGGGATCCGCAGACGACAGTTACGGGATTGAAGTCGCAAAGCTTGCCGGAGTGCCGCAGGAAGTCATAAAGCGCGCCAGGGTCATCCTGAGCGAGCTCGAAAGCGACAAGCCTCAAAAGACCGCCTCACCCTCTCAGCCCTCTGACGAACTGACGCTGTTCGACGGGATGAAGGACGACATCATATCGGAACTCAAAGGGATAAATCCGGACACGCTGACGCCGATAGAGGCGCTTTCAAAGCTCTACGATCTATCAAAAAAGGCAAAAGAGACCTGAAAGAACTCTTCAAGAGCATACATGAATTTACGAGGAAATCGATATGTCCGTTATCAACGTATTAGACGCCCAGACAGCCAATCTGATCGCGGCCGGAGAAGTCGTGGACAGACCGGCGTCGGTCGTGAAAGAGCTGATGGAAAATTCCATCGACGCCGGCGCGAAAAAGATCACGGTCGAGATAAAAAAAGGCGGGAGCGAATTGATCCGCGTGACCGACGACGGTTGCGGTATGTCAAGAGAAGACGCGGCTCTCTGCGTGAAGCGCCACGCGACGAGCAAGGTGAAAGGCCCGGAAGATCTCGACGGGATCTCGACGCTCGGTTTCCGCGGAGAAGCTCTCGCGGCCATCTCTTCCGTGAGTCTCTTCGGGATAATCACAAAACGGCGTGAAGATCAGATCGGGACGAAGTTTGAAACGCAGGGCGGCGAGATAATCTATTTTGACGATTTCGGCTGTCCCGACGGGACGACCGTCACAGTTAAAGAACTTTTCAAAAATCAGCCCGCGAGACAGAAATTCCTGAAAAGGGATTCGACGGAATCTTCCGCTGTCACACAGTTTTTTTCAAGGATCGCCGTATCGCACCCCGGGATCGCATTCACGCTGATAATCGACGGACACAACAAAATGCAGACGACCGGTGACTCTGATCTTAAAAAAGCCATATACTGCGTTTACGGGAAGGATTTTTCGGATTCGCTGATTAAGCTCGACTACGTTTCGGATAACGGGATCAAGGTCGGGGGCTTCATAACCGGCGCGGACGCTTCGCGCCCGAACCGCTCGAATCAGAGCTTCTACATAAATTCGCGCTTCGTAAAATCTAAGACCATGCTCTTCGCGCTCGAAGACGCGTACAAAAGCTACGTCAAAAGCGACCGCTTCCCGGGATGCGTCCTGATGCTCGACGCCGATTTTTCATCTGTAGACGTGAACGTCCACCCGGCGAAGCTGGAGGTCAGATTCAGCGACGAGAGGGCGGTCTACAACGCGGTGTATTTTGCCGTCAAGAACGCTCTTTCCGGTCAGCGCTCCCCTCTTGTCGAGACAGCCGCCGGGTCGACGCCCGCCGTAGACGAGTTTATAAATAAGCAGGCGGTGAAGTCAAGATCTTTCGACTTCGAGATCGCCGTCCCGAAGATCGCGCCCTACAAACCGAAGAGCAGCATGATCTCGCTCTCACAGCCCACCAGATCCGAGCTTGAGTCGCGCCTCGACAACGGCGAATTGACGCGTCACGATCAGCAGATCCTGAAGGAAACGCGCTTTCTCGAGGACAAAAAGCCCTCCGCTCCGATCGAGATCGCCCCGAAAAAGTCGCCTGAAAATCCTCCTGCCGCGCGTGATAACTCTCCCGGATCGTACCGTAAAGAAGAAGCCCCGGGCAGTCTTCCGGGATTTACTTCGGGGGGAAAGATCATCGGCGTCGCTTTCGACGCGTTCATCATCTATCAGAGCGCGGATTCGCTCTTCTTCATCGACAAGCACGCGGCGCACGAAAGGATCATCTACGAGCGTCTGAAAAATGAAGCGAAGGAGGAAGCGGTCCAGCTTCTCGTGGAGCCGGTCTCGGCAAGGCTCGATCCGGTGCAGATGGAAGAAGTCATGTCAAAGACCGACGAATTGAAAACTGTGGGCTTCATCGTTGAAGAATTCGGACCGGACAGCGTCATTTTGAGGGGCGTTCCGCTGAGTCTGTCAAAGTTTTCGACAAAACAGATCCGGGAGATCTTCGAAAACACCGCCTCGGATATAGCGGAGGGAGCGAGGACCGGCGCGAGAAAAGAATACGCCGCGGACCGGATCCTCTATACCGCCGCCTGCAAGGCCGCGGTGAAAGCCGGGATCCCGGACAGTGACGCGGAATACAAAAAGATCGTCGACGATCTGATCAGTTTAGAAAACGTTCTCGTTTGCCCTCACGGCAGACCCGTCGTCACAAAGATCACTCACAAACAGCTCGAAAAACTCTTTCTGAGAGACTGACAAAGAGAAATCTACACCCCTGATAAAAGGAGAAAACGGCAATGGGAAAAACGATAATGAAATCTTCGACGGTCATGGGACCGCTGCCGGTAGTTTTGGTCGGCTGCGGGACCGTCGACGAACCGAACGTGATGACG
>JAFTEP010000334.1 GCA_017453605.1 Clostridia bacterium | reverse complement strand
CCGGGCTTACGTCTACGGCGCGATGCGCGTGACCGGCGCGGCGGATCCCACGGTCCCCGTGAAGGATACCCTGCCCGGCAAGCTGCCTCAGCGGAAGATCGTGACCACCGCGGCCGCGGGCTATTCGAGCTACGGCAACCAGATCGGACTCGCGACGGGCATCGTCGACGAGATCTACCATCCCGGATACGCAGCGAAGCGCATGGAGATCGGCGCGGTCATCGCCGCCGTCCCCGCGGAGAACGTCCGCCGCGAACGCCCCGCCCCGGGCGACGCGGTGATACTGCTGGGCGGCGCGACAGGACGCGACGGCTGCGGAGGCGCGACAGGCTCCTCCAAATCGCACACCGCGCACTCTCTCGAGACCTGCGGAGCAGAAGTGCAGAAGGGCAACGCGCCAGAGGAGCGCAAGCTGCAGAGACTGTTCAGAAATAAAGACGCCTCCCTGATGATAAAGCGCTGCAACGACTTCGGCGCGGGCGGCGTGAGCGTCGCCGTGGGCGAGCTCGCCGACGGTCTCGAGATCGACCTCGACAAGGTCGTGAAGAAATACGAGGGTCTCGACGGCACCGAGCTCGCGATCAGCGAGAGCCAGGAAAGGATGGCGGTCGTCGTCGCCGAAAAGGACGTCGAAGCCTTCCTCGATCTCGCAAGAAAAGAAAACCTCCGCGCCGACAGGATCGCATCCGTCACCGACAAAGAGCGCCTCGTGATGAAGTGGAGAGGCAGGGTCATCGTCGATCTTAGCCGCGATTTCATGAGCTCCAACGGCGCTCCCAAGCACATAAAGGTCAAGGTCGCAAAGCCCCTGCCATTTGACGCGCACGCTTCGGAAAGCTTCACGGAGGGCATGAAAGCCCTCGTTCAGGACCTCAACGTCTGCTCGAAAAAGGGGCTCTCCGAGCGCTTCGACTCGACCATCGGCGCAGGCACCGTCCTGATGCCCTTCGGCGGCGCCTCTCAGTCCACCCCGATCCAGGCGATGGCGCACAAGATCCCGTCCGAAACAAAACACACCGACGACTGCTCCGTGATGTCCTGGGGCTTCGAGCCTTATATCAGCGAAAAAAGCCCGTACCACGGCGCGTATATCGCCGTCGTCGAATCCGTATCCAAGCTCATCGCGTCCGGCGCTCCGTTCGAGGAGGTATATTTGAGCTTCCAGGAATATTTCGAGCGCCCCGGGAAAGATCCCTCTCGCTGGGGCAAGCCCTTCGCGGCCCTGCTCGGCGCGTTCCGAGCCCAGACCGAGCTCGGAGTCGGCGCTATCGGAGGCAAGGACTCGATGAGCGGCAGCTTCGAGAAGCTCGACGTTCCGCCCACCCTCGTGAGTTTCGCCGTGACCCACACAGATTCTGACAGGATCATCAGTCCCGAATTCAAGCGTGCCGGGAGCAAAGTCTATATCCTGCGCCCCGAGATCGGCGCCGACTCGCTTCCGACGGCAGACTCTCTTAAAGCCCTCTTTGAAAAGGTCTCCTCCCTCACAAGATCAGGCCTTGTCCGCGCCGCATACACCCCCGGCTTCGGAGGGATCGCGGAGGCGGTGTTCAAGATGTGCCTCGGGAACGGCTTCGGCTTCACCTATGACAATAGCGCGAAGGACGTTTTCTCCAGCGCGCCCGGAAGCTTCATCCTCGAAGCTGACTCGATCCCCGGCGCCGAAACGCTCGGAGAAATCACCTCCGATCCCGTCATATCCTTCGGCGGAGAGAAGATCGCGCTCGCCGGGCTTATCCCGCTCTACGAATCAAAACTCGAGAGCGTCTATCCCTGCCGCGCCGAGGCTTCCGGCGTCCCGGAGACCTTCACCTACCCGGATCAGCCCTTTGCCGCGCCGACGGTGCGCTGTGCGCGCCCGAGAGTCCTGATCCCCGCCTTCCCCGGCACCAACTGCGAATACGATTCCGCGAAGGCGTTCGAGGACGCCGGCGCCGAAACGAAGATCTTCGTCATCAACAATCTCGACGGCGAGGGCATTTCCGCAAGCGTCGCGGGATTTGCCGAAGAGCTCGACAGATCCCAGATCGTCTTCATCCCCGGAGGCTTCTCCGGCGGCGACGAGCCGGACGGGAGCGGCAAGTTCATCACCGCGTTCTTCCGTTCCGACGCCGTGAAAAACAGCGTCACGGATCTTCTTGACAGGCGCGGAGGACTCATGCTCGGGATCTGCAACGGATTCCAGGCGCTGATAAAGCTCGGGCTCGTTCCCTTCGGAAAGATCCTCGACGCCGAGCCCTATTTTCCGACCCTCACCTTCAACACCATTGCGCGCCACCAGTCGAAGATCGTGCGCACCCGCGTCTCCTCCAACCTCTCTCCCTGGCTCAAAAACACCCGCCCGGGCGACGTCTTCAGCGTTCCGATCTCCCACGGAGAGGGCAGATTCATCGCCTCCGAGTCGATGATCCGCTCGCTCGCCGAAAAAGGACAGATCGCCACTCAGTACGTCGATCCGCTCGGCGCGGCTTCGAACGAAGTCGAATTCAACCCCAACGGCTCGATGTTCGCCGTCGAGGGCATCACCTCTCCCGACGGCAGAGTCCTCGGGAAGATGGGACACAGCGAGAGAAAGGGCTCCAACCTCTATAAGAACGTCCCCGGGAACTACGAGATCGCCCTTTTCGATTCCGCCGTCAGATTTTTCAAAGGATAAATAAAAAAAGAAAGGGAAATAATATGCAGTTATCAGACATCGAGATCGCTCAGAGCTGCAAACTGAGACCGATCCCCGAGATCGCCCGCGCGGCGCACATCGGCGAAGAATTTCTCGAGCCCTACGGCAAAAACAAGGCCAAAGTCGACCCGTCGATCCTCGACAGGACTGACAGACCCGACGGCAAGCTGATCCTCGTCACCGCGATCACGCCCACGCCCGCCGGAGAGGGCAAGACCACCACCACGATCGGTCTAGCGGACTCTCTCAGAGCCATCGGCAAGGACGCGATCGTCGCCCTACGCGAGCCCTCGCTCGGGCCCGTGTTCGGCATCAAGGGCGGCGCCGCCGGCGGCGGATACGCTCAGGTCGTGCCTATGGAGGACATCAATCTCCATTTCACCGGAGATTTTCACGCGATCGGCGCGGCGAACAATCTTCTCGCCGCGATGCTCGACAACCACATCTATCAGGGCAACGCTCTCGGGATCGACCCGCGCCGCATCACCTGGCGCCGCTGTGTCGACATGAACGACCGTCAGCTGCGCTTCACCGTCGACGGGCTCGGCGGCAAGGCTAACGGAGTGCCCCGCGAGGACGGCTTCGACATCACGGTCGCGAGCGAGATCATGGCGGTCTTCTGCCTCGCCGAATCCGTCGCCGACCTCAAAGAGCGGCTCGGGAAGATCATCGTCGGCTACACCTACTCGGGCTCTCCCGTGACCTGCGCCGATCTCAAAGCGCAGGGCGCGATGACCGCGCTCCTCAAGGACGCCTTCAAGCCCAATCTCGTGCAGACCCTCGAGGGCACCCCCGCCTTCGTTCACGGCGGACCCTTCGCGAACATAGCGCACGGCTGCAACTCCGTCATCGCCACCCGCCTCGCGAGAAGGCTCGGCGACTACACCGTCACCGAGGCGGGCTTCGGCGCAGATCTCGGAGCTGAAAAATTTCTCGACATCAAGTGCCGCAAGGCGGGCTTCTGCCCGGACGCTGTCGTCATTGTCGCCACCGTCAGAGCGCTCAAAATGCACGGCGGTCTCGCCAAGACCGAGCTTTCAGCCGAAAATCTTGACGCGCTCGAAAGGGGAATCCCCAACCTCCTGAGGCACGTCTCTAACATAAAGAACGTCTACGGTCTGCCCTGCGTCGTCGCGGTCAACCGCTTCCCGACCGACACCGACAGGGAGATCGCGTTCATCATCGACAAGTGCCGCTCGCTCGGAGTGAACACCGTTCTCAGCACCGTCTGGGCTCAGGGCTCCAAGGGCGGAAAAGAGCTCGCCGAAGAGGTCGTCCGGCTCTGCGAACAGCCCAAAAACTTCTCGTTCTCCTATCCCCTCGATATCTCGCTCGAAGAAAAGATCAAAGCCATCGTCAGGCGTATCTACGGCGGAAAGAGCGTTTCTATCCTGCCCGCCGCGAAAAAACAGCTCGACGAGCTCACCTCCCTCGGCTTCTCAAGCCTCCCCGTCTGCGTCGCGAAGACTCAATACAGCTTCTCCGACGATCCCAAAAAGCTCGGAGCGCCCGAAGACTTCGAGGTCACTGTCAAGAGCGCCCGCGTCAGCGCCGGAGCGGGATTCGTCGTCGTTCTGACCGGCGATATTCTCACCATGCCCGGTCTCCCGAAGGTACCCGCCGCCGAAAACATCGACGTCGACGAAAACGGAAGAATAACGGGTCTGTTCTGAAAAATCCGGCAAAAAAAACCGGCTCCGCTTCACCGAAAGCGGAGCCGGTCGTGTTTGCCGGAGCGGAAGCCGAAAACCGCGCTCCTCGCCGGAGCCGGAGCGAGGGCGAAAAAAGCGGGTCGGCGAAAATCGGACCGTTATGACGATCCACTGAGATCATTTTTTGCCGGATCCGAAAGGCGGAGCTTTATCAGCGGGAGCTTTGAATAAAGATAATCGAAAGCAAAGCCGCCGAGAATGACCAGAGAGATATCCGAAGTGTAGGAATATCTCGGCTGGACCTCTATCGCCAGATAGCAGAAGAAATTCGCAAGGAAATAGAACAGGAACAGGTCGTGTCCGTTTTCTCTGCGTTTTGAAAAGAACGCGGCGATACCGAGCGCGGCTGTTATAATGAGGATCATCACCTGAGACGACGCAAGGGAGGTCAGGCACTGCCTGAGCCACGACACGGACGGCAGATGATACAGGCTCCAATCCAGCGAGACGTCCGCCCAGAAAATCTTTATCTTTTTCAGAACGAGCTGGAGAAGATCCCCGAAGCCTTCCCCGAGATTCTGTCTGATGATTATTTTCTCCGCCGTGTCCCTGTCGACGTTCTCCGTCTTTTGGACCTCGCTCAGACGCTCGACCAGTTCGTTTGAATAACATCCCGAGGATTTGACGTTCGTTCCGACGGCGAACTTCCAGTTCGGATCGGAATTGACGAGCCCCTTCTCCGTGAAGCCGAGCGCGGCGGTCCCCAGCGACACAGCCTGGAACAAAAGCACGTAGGAGATTGCGACGGCCCCGACGTTCAACGCGCGCTTCATCAGATTTTTCCGGTCGGGAGCCCTGAAAAACGCCGTTATTTCGCAAGCCGCGAAAGACAGGATCATCAGGATGCCGCCGGGCCAGAAGAAATCGGCAGCCGCCGTCAGAGCGCCGACGAGGATCAAAAAAACGCACCTTGCCGCACCGCTTTTTTTCGGAAGAGATAAATAGAAATACACGGCGGCTGCGGTGAAGAACGTGCAGGGAACGGAATTGGAAAGGACGGTGACGTAGAGCGTCTGGAAGGTGAGCGTCGACCAGACGACGGACGCCGCTCTCGCCGCGTTCTCCGAGAGGATGCGCCTCGCGCACAGATAGACCAGAAGGACCGTCGCCGCGGAAAACAGGCAGTTCACGACCTTTATGATATATATGCTGTCGACGATCTTCAGAAGCAGCGCCTCGTAAAGAACGAGCCCGACCTGATAACTCCACAACTGAAAATAAGGCTTCTGCAAATATGAAAGATCGCCGCTTATCAGCTCCCGCGCGGATCTGAACTGAAGTTCAAAATCGGAGATCGGCGGCGTCTTTATCAAAAACACGATCAGAAGACGGACGGCGACGGAAAAGACGATCAGCAGGATCACAAAGGATCGCCGGGAGAGTCTCGGAAGAAAGAACAAAAAAACGAAAAGTGCAGAGACCGACAGAAGAAACGTCTGATCCAGCGCGAAAAACAGGCACGTGAAAGCCGCGGCGGAGCAAAAAACGATGAGCTTTTTTACCGCGGAATAAAGATTGTTCTCTCTGTCCGCCATCTTGATGATCATTCGGTCGGCGGCAAAGCGCCGAGCCCTCGCCCTTTCATTTTTGTCAATGCTTGTTCAAGCGTTCTCTCCGTCTTTGAAGGTCGTCTCGGAAACGATGTATCTGGGACGGGCTTTGGTTTCAAGGTAGATCTTTCCGACGTACTCGCCGACGACTCCCAGAGCCGTCGTCTGAAGCCCGCTCAACAGACCCAGCGCCGAAACGATGACAAGAACGTCCGAAACCGCGCCTCCGCACAGACGGACGATCAGGCAGACAATAAGCGCGCACAAGCCGGAAAGAAAAAGGATCAATCCGACGGACGTTATAAGTCTTATCGGCTTCACGCTCAGGCTCGTGATCCCGTCGGTCGCAAGCGAAAGCATTTTCTTGAGAGAATAGTGGCTCTCCCCGGCGATCCTCTCATGGCGCTCATAATAGACCTCCGCGGAGTTGAAGCCTACGAGCGGCACCATACCGCGAAGGAAAATATTGACCTCTTTGAAATCCGCGAATTCATTCAGCACCTTCGATGAGATCAGTCGGTAGTCGGCGTGATCGTAAACGACCTCGGCGCCCATGGCGTTAAGGAGCTTATAGAAGGTCTGCGCGGTAAAACGCTTGAAGAAGGTATCGGTCTTCCGGCTCTTTCTGACGCCGTAAACGATCTCGGCGCCGTTTTTGTACACCTCGATCATTTCGTTCATCGCGTTTATATCGTCCTGCCCGTCGCAATCGATCGAAATTGTTATATCACATCTGTCCTTTACGGTCATAAGCCCGCACAGGAGCGCGTTCTGATGCCCGCGGTTCCGGCTGAGACTTATCCCTTCGACGACGCTCTCGTTTTTTGCGTATTCTTTTATGATATCCCACGTTTTATCTTTGCTTCCGTCGTTGACGAACACCGCTCTGCTTGAAGCGCTGACTGCGCCGGATGAGATCAGCTCCCTGAGTTTATTCACGAACATCGGGAGCGTCTGAGGCAGGACCGTCTGCTCGTTATAGCACGGAACGATGATATATAAACAAGGCTCTTTCATTTTTATCCTTTCTATTGAAAAAAGGCGAAGTCCGCTCGGTCTTTCATTCGGAACGGTCAAACGCAATTACCCGATCATTGAATAATTCAGTGATTTTACTATCACCCCGGAAGGCAGCAGAGCGCGGATTCCGCCGCGAACGCGAAGCAACAGCCGCATTCGGACCAATCCACCCTCTCAGAGGCGTCCTCGAGGCAGGCGCGCGCGTTCTCTTCCGCCGCTTTGTCTCCGCTGACCGCCGATATCCACGCGGCAAAAAGCGACTGACCCAGAAAGCGCTTCTCGTCGCGCATTCCCGGACTGTGTTCTTTGAAAAACTCGTTTATCTGACGGCTCGCCTCTTCGACAATCTCTTTCGGATCCGTCGGTCTCTTCGCGCCGTCCAGCAGGACGCGCCAGTCGCAGGTCAGTTTTTTTCTCGGCTCTGCGAGATATTTTTCATAATCTCCGGCAAATCTTACCGCGACCGCGCCGTTTGCCTTTGACCCCGCCCGGAAGAGTCCGGCTCGCGATGGATCCATCCCGATAAGCTCTCTCGCGCAAAGCTGCGCGCAGGTGTGGATCCAGAACTGGATCAGCCCCGTCGAGCGGATCATATCCGGCGCAAAGCCCTGTGAGGCGATCTCGCTTCTGGTATACGGGCTCCCGCTCGGGCGCTCCCCGGCGAGAGCTTCATACTCCTCTTCGCCGATTATCCCCAGCTCCCGCGATACCGCGGCGGCGAACAGAAGCTTCGTGACAGAGCGCCACTCGCTCCCGGCGTAGGAGCCGAAGGTCACACCCTTTCGTTCGGTCGGGATCTTCCACCCGATCGAGCGGATCCCGGACAGCGCCCGTACGAGGCGCTTTTTTATTTCCGGGCGCATCGTTTCGTCCGAAGCGGGAGAATGCAAAAGCTTCCACAGACCGAGCATCCACGGCCCGAACTGATCGTCCGAGCTGTAAAACGGATGCGAGACGCCGTCGTCGGCGACTCCGCGCGCGATGCAGCCGTCAGTCCGGCAGACGTCGCAGAGAAGAAGAAGCCCCTTGTAAATGACCTCTATCTCCTTTTTCAGTTCTTCGTCCGCTTCATGCTCGAATTTTTCGCACAGACCGTAAAGATACAGACCGCCGAAAAACGCTCCGTTCTCTATGGAAACGCCCCACGCCAGCGGATTCGGCAGCCCGTCGCTGCACTCTCCGGCGGTCGGGATCACAGTGTTCCCGTTACCGTCCGCGTAGTCCACGATATGCCCGTACGGCATCCGCACGAACCTCTTCCAGACCTGGGAGTGAAGTTTGTCGACGATCATTTTCATAAGACTGCTTTTCGCGCGATTTACCCGCAAGACACCCTTCGATTTTTCTCCATTATACAACAAATCCGGGATTTGTCAAGACCTTCCGCGGCCGTTTGCTTTTTTATCTCTGCCGGTCTGCCGGAAAACGCGCTCTCTTTTTCTCACGCGCGGTCTTATTGACAAAACGTCGATCTTTTTTTGCCTGACAGCCTTAAATAATCATGCCGGAATACCTTTGCCCGGACCGCGGCGGATGAGCTCTTCGCCGGATCCTCCGATACGTGACGCCTGTAAAGTTCCATCGCGCCGCCGCCTGAAAAATCCCACCCTGCTGCGCAGCAGGGTGGGATTTTGCGCAAAACAGTTTTTTCACTTGCTTGACGGGGACCGCTTCAATATTGCTCTGCGGGGGGGTGTTTTTTACGCCGCCTTGACGGAGATCACGAAGACCGTCATATCGTCGGCGCCCTTGCCTCGCTCCGCGGCGGCGTTGAGAAGAGCGGAAGCGAGCTCGGACGGCTCTCTTGCGTCGGCTCCGGCGAGCTTTGACAGGAACCACTCTCCGCCGCTGTCGGGGCAGACCCCGTCGGAGACCATCACGATCACGTCGCCCGCCATGAGATCGAGCGCCGTCTTTTCGGCGGTCAGCTTTGGGAGGATCCCCGCGGGCGGAGTGCGTGACGCGACGCGGAACACGTTGTCCTTTCTCACCACAAAGCTCGGCGCGGCTCCCGCCTTGATAAAGCTCCCCTCGCCGCTCAGAAGATCGACCTCCAACAGATCGACCGTCGTGAAAGATTCCTCGTTTCTAGCCAAAAGGAAGCTGTTGAGCATCTCAAAGGTCAGGCCGTCCGGGCTCGAGCAGGAGAGCAGTTTTTCTATGAAGAGCTCCGCCAGGCGCGAGGTGATCGCCGCGTCCCTGCCGCTTCCCATCCCGTCGCAGATCATCGAATAGAATCTGTCCGAATCGCTCTCGAAAAAGCCCGTTGTGTCTCCGTTGACGTTCTCTCCGTTCTTCGCGCGGCACGCTTTCGCGCACTCGAGAACGAGCTTTCTTTTTTTCTTCATCCGCAAAACGGCGGTGCTCTCAAGAAGCAGAAACGCCGGATCGTCGAAGAGACAGCCGAACTCCTTCTCGAACTCCCCCTTCAGGCGCTCGGAGGAGAGCGAGACCGCCTGGGGAGCCACGCCGTACACGTCGATCTTCAGCTCCCTTTTCCCGCCGACCTCCACTCTGACAAAGCTCACTCCGAGCCTTTTCAGAAGCCGCGCCGCCTTTCTTTTTTCCGTCTCGCAGCCGGACGCGTCCGCGTCCTCTCCCGCGGCGCTGCTCTTTAAAAGCCTCGCGACCGTGCTGTATTCCCCGGCGAGGATGTCCGTCCTGTTGTCCCGGAAGCAATCGGAGCAGAGCTTCGAGAAGCTCTCGTTTACCGAGGCTATAAGTTCCGAATGTTTGAAGCATTTTTTTCTGAAATGCGCGCTCAGATCGTCCTCTCCCACGCTCCCGCGCCCGAGAAGCGCCTGCGCAAGTCTGAACGAGGCGTCGCGCGTGGAGGAATACTCCCTGCCCCAGCAGTCTCCGGCGGCGCGGCATCCGCTGCAGAGCCGGCTGCAGCAGTCGCTGACGACGGCGGTCGTCTGCGTCACGTCGGGAACGCGCATCGAATCGGAGACCGTATAGAAAACGCGGCTCAGGCTGTGGAAGGCGTCCGAGAGCTTTTCAAGCCTCGGATCCTTGAGCGCCTCGCCCTCGCCGACAGATCGGGAAACAAGACTGCCGTTTTTCTCGCTGACCGTATCGAAAAAGCGCCTGAAAACAAACCACAGAGCCATCCCCGCGACGTAATCGTCGGCGACCGCTCCGAAACCCGAGAAACCCGCGCCGAAGATCGAAAAGCCCGCCGACACCACGAATCCCACGCAGAGCGCCAGGAGCGAGGAGACCGGGAAGAAGAGCCCGGCGAAGAAGCCGCTCAGACCGAGAAGAGCGCCGTAAAGAGAAGTGCCGCAGGCAAGGCCCACCGCAAGGCCGGCGACCGCGCCGTAGATCGGGCCTCTGAAGCGGGCGACGGCGAAGGTGAACACGACGGATCCAGCGAACGCCGGGGCGACGCCCAGGATCTGCGGCTCCCTGAGAGAATAGACAAGGATCGTGACAAAAGCGAGAAAGGCGCACTCGCGGTTGAAAAACTGCTCCTTTTCGCCGTAGAAACCTCCGAGAACGTAACAGATCATCGGACTGAGCACACTGAGAGTGAGGAGCATGAAGAGTGAGGGCAGGCTGAAGCCCTCGAACGCCGCTATGATGAGGGCACAAAGAGAAGCGGTGAAAGCACATACCGCCGTCGACGCGATCGGCGATTCGTCGAGCGCTCCGCCGGTCATGACCATGCGGATGATGAACGCGCAGGCGTAGACGGCAAAATGCACGAAGGGATAGCTCTTCACGAAAAGACACGACAAAAGGCTCCCCGCGATAAGCGCGGAGGCGAACAGACCCGCCGATAGTCCCGGAAGTATGCGGATCTTCCCGTTCACCGCGCAGATGAGAGCGATCCCCACGGGATAGCACTCGAAGGGCAGTTCTCCGAGCGACATAAAAACAGAAGCGACGAACACGGCGGAGAGGAGAAGCATCTGTCTTGCTCTCTCGCTCACGGTGGCGTCTCTGCCGGCGTCGATAAGTTTTTTCCCTTTGTTGATAACTCCGCGCCTGAATCCGGTCAGGCGCGTTTTCACTCTGTAGACGCCCGGATGTTCTTTTTTTCTGATACCCGCGCCTTTTTGTTTTAAGTCCTTCATTTTCTTTTTCTCCTTGAAATCGTTTTCCCGTCGGGAACTTTATAAGCGATTTTATCACTTTCAAAGAGCGAGACGGGTCGAAAAGCCGGAAAGGAAAATGACTTTTTTTGACGATAAGACGCCAAGGATGCTCAGATAATCGCAAAACGCTTTACAATTTCGGATTTTTGGGGTAAAATAGAGGCATAATAGAAGTTAGTCCGAAAAGATTTTCTGACCGGGCAAAACCGAAAGGAATGAAAAAAATGTGCACTGCCGATCTCAAAAGGATCATCAGCGATCTCGACAGGATAAGGATAACTCAGAAATTCAGCTACGACACCGCGATCTGCGGGACAGATAAAGACAAAAACCTCAAAGGCGACCTCTCGTTCAGCTTCTCTCTGCTGAAGGGCTTGATCGCCGTTCTCGTCGCTCTTGCGGGGATCTGCGCGCTGTGCTGCGCCTACAGATCTTCGCTTAAAAAGAAGCTGACAAAGAAACTGAAAAAGAAATTCGGGCTCGAAAAAGCGCCCGAAAAAACCAAAAAATGACTTGTTTCTCCGGGCGCCTTGCGGCGTCCGGAGGCTAACGGCAGGAAGGAACGAAAAATGAACCACGTTGTCCTCGACCTCGAATGGAACCAGGCAAGAGTCCCCGCGCTCGCGGTGACCAAGCCGTTCTATTTGAAGGGCGAGATCTTCCAGATCGGAGCGGTCATGCTCGACGAACGATTCGAGCCGATAGACAGATTCAACGCCCTGATAAAGCCGGTCTACTACCGCAAGATGCACGGGAAGGTCAAGCAGCTCACGGGAGTCAGCTCCGAGCGGCTTGCAAAGGGCGAGAGCTTCCAGACCGCCGCGGCGCGATTTTTTTCCTGGTGCGGCAACTGCGATATATTCACCTGGGGCCCGGACGACGTGCCGATGCTCAGAGACAATCTCGTGATACATAGCCTCCCGACGGACGCGATCCCGAAGCACTACGATCTGCAGCTGATCTACGACGATCAGATCACCCACGAACACCGCCAGTTCTCCCTCGCGTTCGCCGCGGAGAACGTCGGAGAGACGCTGACGGACGCCCACGACGCGCTCGCCGACGCCGAAGCGACTTCTCTTCTGTGCCGCCACCTCGATATGAAGGCGGGGATGGAAAAATATGCCCGGCTCTACGACGAAGTGACCCCGCCGTCCGTCTTCTCCCTGCGCTCCTCAAAGCCTTATCCGAGCAAGAAAGCGCTCGTGAACGAAGTCTCGCGGCAGGGGATAAACCATCCTCTGACCGGGAAGCTGACCCTCTCCGATTGGGTGAACGCCTCGCCGTGGAAGCTCTTCGCGCTGGCTGAAAACTACCGCGGGGAAAAGTTTTTCGTCGATCTGAGGCTGACAAAAAAAGAAAACGCCTGGCAGGGGATCCTCACGGTCCATCCGCTGAACGCCCGGCTGAAAAGCCTGCTCGATAAAAAATCCAAAGAAGCGTGAGATCATCAAAACTTGCCTGTCGATCTGTATCGGGCCGCCGTTTCCGACTACGGAACACGGCGGCTTTTGTGTTCTGACAGACCGCCTCTTTCGCCTCCGGCTGAAAAGGGGCGCGAAGAAGGAGCCGCGGCAAGACCGCGGCTCCCTGAAAGCGATATAAACCCTGCGCTCAGAGTTTTTCGAGTTCGAGCTTGTTCTTTTTGACGTCGGAGAGGACTCTGTTGCCGGGGAGCCCCGTCTCGTAGAGGAAGGGTCCGGAGTAGTCGGCCGCTTCGAGGTCCTCCTGGAGCTTTTTCCAGTCGATCTTGCCGTCGAGCGGGAACCAGTGCTTCTCGTCGACGAAGTCGTAGTCGGAGATGTGGGTCGTGACGATGTACTTTCCGACCTTCTTGATAAAGGTCGAGTGATCCTCTTTCAGAAGGTGGTTCACGTCGAAGCAGACCTTGAGCCCGGGGATGGCTTCGACGAACCTGAGGATCTCGTCGGAGCAGTTTCCGAGGCAGGTCCTCGGCAGCACCTCTATCGCGAGAGTCATCCCGTTATTCTGACAGATCTCGTTAAGCTCGGCGGTGTGCTCTAT
>JAFTEP010000333.1 GCA_017453605.1 Clostridia bacterium | reverse complement strand
GAGATCCTATACACCGCCGAGGATCTGCCCATAATCGACGGAGGGAAGGGCAACAATCTCAACGATACTTCTCTGGTGTTTCGAGTACGCGCCGAAGGTCAGACCGTCCTGTTTTTGGGCGACGTCCAGGACGTCGGCGACGGCGTGATGATTTCCAAATACGGCAAAGACCTCAAATCCGACGTCGTCCAGGTCGCCCATCACGGCTATCCCGCGTCCACCGCCGAGTTCTACGATCTCGTGGATCCCGAAATTCTTCTCTGGCCCGCGACGAAGCGCAGGTTCGATTTCTGCATGAGGGCGGTTAAGGTCGACCGCCGTCTGATAGAAGAAATGAACGTCAAGGATATATATTTCGCGTTCGAGGGCGACGCCGCGCTCGAAATGCCGATAAAGCCGCGCGAGAACGCAGTTTTGCCCGACACCTTCGTTCCTCTGAAGCCTTTGACGGCCGTCTGTGAGTTCGTCGGAGTGAAGAGAGCGCCGGATATTTCGGACCCCAACGACCCTCTCTGGAACGCTTCTCCCGTTTTTCGCGCCGTTCACGATCTCTATCCCGCGCCCGGTCCCGGAGAGGATTCCGGCACTTTCCGCGCGCTGTGGAAGGACGACCGACTTTTTCTCAATATCCGCTTTGACAAGAAGCCCGTCAGCGATCCGTCCCGCTTCGGCTCTCTTGACTCCGACTGCGTCAGACTCTATTATTCCGCCTATCCGGTCTGCGACCGCATGACGCTCTGGGCTGACGTAAGAGGCAATAGGGATTTTATAGAGAATATAAAATTCTACTCCGAAGAAAAGCTCGTCCGCGGCGAAAAGATCTTCTGCACGGATCTGAACAGATGCCCCGCGAAAGTCTTCACGGACGAAAACGGCTTTACCGTCTGCGCGGCGCTTAAACTCGGCAGACCGCGCGAAAAAGGCGATATCATAGGCTTCAATCTTGAATTCAACGGCGTTCCCTCCGTGAGCTCGAACCGCGCCTACAGCCTGAGCTTTGCCGACAGGGATCAGGATATCATCCCGGCTCTCAGCCCGTCTTCTCTCGCTTTCGTGAAACTGATATAAAATTTTGAAAGGATTGAAAAAATGAAAACCGTCATCCACCAGCTCAAAACGATGCAAAAGCCGCTTGACGGTATGAGCTACGTCATACAATGCTCCGATTCATCTGTCGTCGTCGTTGACGGAGGTATGGATAAGGGCGATCCCGAAAAACTCATAGGCTTTCTTAAGAAGATCACCGGGCTCCAAACGCCGACCGTCGCCGCGTGGTTCATCACCCACAATCACGCGGATCACACCTACTGCTTCATGGACTTCGCCGAGAGGCTGACCGACAGCCTTATAGTTAAAAAGCTCGTCTACAGCTTCATGCCCGAATGGTTCTATCTCAACGCGGAGCCCGCCTGCGTGCCCGAAAAGAAGCGCTTTGAGGCGGCCGCGGACAGGATCCCCGGTCTCGAGAGGGTCACTCCTCACGCAGGAGACGTCTATTCTTTCGGGGACACGTTGTTTGAGATCCTCTACACCGCCGAAGACACGCCGATAGTCAACGAGGGCAGGGGAATGACGGTAAACGATTCTTCTCTCGTTTTCCGCGTCCGCGCCGAGGGACAGACCGTCATGTTCCTGGGAGATATCGAAAAGGGCGGCAACGGCGTGATGATTAAAAGATACGGCAGGTCCCTCAAATCGGACGTCTGCCAGGTCGCGCACCACGGCTTTGTTTCCTCTACCGCGGAGTTCTACGATCTTGTCGATCCCGAGATCCTTCTCTGGCCGATCAGTATGAGAAATCTCAAGGTCTACTGCCCGAAGATCGAAGTTGACAGACACCTCGTCAAGGAAATGTCCGTTAATGACGTCTATCTTGCCGCCAACGGCGACGTTTCTCTCGAGATGCCGATAAAAGTTCGCGAAGAACCCTATCTCCCGAAGATCTTC
>JAFTEP010000332.1 GCA_017453605.1 Clostridia bacterium | reverse complement strand
TGATCGTATATGGGGAACGGTGTCCCCTCATCAGTCGACTTCGTCGACAGCTTCCCCTCCAGGGGGAAGCCTTCACGGCGGCACTTTCAATTATAATTTAACAGAAAACCGAAACATTTCTGTAAACTATTTTAGATATCATTTTGATTTATTTGCGGATTATTAAAAAGCCACGAAAGAACAAGATACACGCAACAAACTGTTTGTTAATCAGCAACTAAAGGTGCGGTATTCAAGGCTTCCCCCTGGAGGGGAAGCTGTCAGCGGAGCTGACTGATGAGGGGACACCGTTTCTTTTTTCTGTTAATCAACAAAGTTAAGTGCTCTATTCAAGGCTTTCCCCCCGGAGGGCGCCGAAGGAGCTTTTGAAAAAAAGATCCTTCGCTTCGCTCAGGATGACAAAGAGGGAACGGAGCAAAAATCGTCACGGGTACACCGTAACAATATCCGATCAACAACGATCGCCGACGCTTTGGCGCCGGCGAAGGTTTTTTATCAAATATTTATTTCATTAACTTCGATCTACTTTAATTCCGAATCCCGCATTATTTTTCGTCTGTTGTCGTCAAAACGCCGTTTTCGACGCGGAAGCACACGGTGAGGGACTTCCATTCGAGGGCGTAAACTCTTTCGGGGTCGTCCTGATACGCCGGGCGCGGATCCTGCGAGAGGAGCGCCGTGAGAGCGGCGGCGTCTTCGGCCCCGAGGCGCTCCCGGAGCGCGGGCGAGAGAAAGACCTTCAGTTTCGGTCCCGGCGCGGCGTTTGCCCAGCCGCCCGCGGCGTCCGGGACGCAGTCCGCGTAGGGGACGTAGGGCTTGACGTCGTAGATCGGCGTGCCGTCGGCGAGATCGGCGCCGCCGAGAGTGAGGATCGCCCTGCCGTCCGCGAACGAAACGGAGACGAGCTTCACGCAGGAGAGCCCGAGCGGATTCGGGCGGAACGGACTGCGGCTCGCGAAGACCCCGACCCTCTTGTTGCCGCCGAGACGCGGAGGACGGACGGTAGGATGCCAGACGCCGCCCGAGAGCGAGAAGCCCCAGATCAGCCAGACGTGCGAGAAGCCATCGATCTCCCGGAACGCTTCGGGTGCGGAAAATTCCGGGAAGAAGACCGCTTTCGATTCGAGCTCCGGCACGAGAGAAGCCTGCCTCGGGAGCCCGAATTTTCCTCCGAGCGGGTTTTCGATCAGCGCGATCGGTTCAAGTTCGATCTTCATTTTCAGCAAGCGGGTGCATCTTCAGCCCCGCCTTGACGGCGCACTGCACCGTGTAGTAGGTCCCGCCGAGGTTTTTTGTCAGATAATAGACGCAGTGTGAGGACATCCCGACCATGAAGCGGTTCCTTTTGTGCATACAGCCGGACGAATACTCCGGGCTGACGATGTGGACGACGTCGGCGGCGCGAACCGTGTTTAAGTAGATCATGCGGTCCTTTGAGCTCCACTTCTCCGCCTGATCCGGGCAGGGCAGAGCGAGGATCAGAATTAAGGAGGGATCGGTCTTTTTTGCCCTCAGCACCGCCTGCGCGGCGAGCGTGTCGAAGCCTATCGCGCCGCCGCATACGAAGCGGTCGACGCCCTCTTTTCTGAGCCCGGCGATGACGTCGTCGAGCTTTTTTTCGAGCACGGGCTTTTGTTCGTCCGGCACTATCCTGTGCCCGGAAAAACAGCAGGTGCGCTCTTTTAGATCCCTCATCGTCAGTTTTCGTAGAGCGGGAAGCGCGCGCAGAGCTCACAGACCGCTTTTCTTGTCTTGTCCGCGGTGTTCTCGAAGTCCTTCGCGGTGTCGCCGATGAAGCGCGCGATCAGCTTCATTTCTGCTTCGCCGAAGCCGCGCGAGGTCACGGCGGGAGTGCCGACCCTCAGTCCGCTTGTGACGAACGGACCCTGCGGATCGAAGGGGATCGCGTTCTTGTTTGCGGTGATGTAGACCTCGTCGAGCCTGTGCTGCATCTCCTTGCCGGTCACGTTCATGCTGCGCAGGTCGATGAGCATGAGGTGGTTGTCCGTGCCGCCGGACACCAGATCGAAGCCCTCGTTTTTGAGCGCGTCCGCGAGGCAGGCGGCGTTAGAGACGATCTTTTTCGCATAGAGCTTGAAATCGTCCTTCAGCGCCTCGCCGAAGCAGACGGCTTTCGCGGCGATAACGTGCATCAGAGGACCGCCCTGGATGCCGGGGAAGATCGCCTTGTCTATCGCCTTGGCGAGATCCGCGCGGCAGAGGATCAGACCGCCGCGCGGTCCGCGCAGGGTCTTGTGAGTGGTGGTGGTGACAACGTCCGCGACGCCGACCGGAGTCGGATGCAGGCCCGCCGCGACGAGTCCGGCGATGTGAGCCATATCGACCATAAGATATGCCCCGACCTTGTCGGCGATCTGTCTGAAGCGAGCGAAGTCGATCACTCTCGGATATGCGCTCGCGCCCGCGACGATCAGCTTCGGGCGGTGCTCGAGAGCCAGCGCCTCGACGCGGTCGTAGTCGATCAGGCAGGTCTTTTGGTCGACGCCATAGGAAACGAAGTTGTAGTAGAGACCGGAGAGGTTGACCGGGCTTCCGTGGGTCAGGTGTCCGCCGTCGCTGAGGCTCATGCCGAGAACTGTGTCGCCGGGCTTCAGGAGCGCGACGTAGACCGCGGTGTTCGCCTGGGAGCCGCTGTGAGGCTGGACGTTGGCGTGCTCGGCTCCGAAGAGCTTCTTTGCGCGCTCGATCGCGATGTTCTCCACGACGTCGACCTCGTCGCAGCCGCCGTAATAGCGCTTCGCGGGGTAGCCCTCGGCGTATTTGTTGGTGAGCACGGTCCCCGCGGCGGCGAGCACCGCGTCGCTGACGATATTCTCGCTCGCGATCAGCTCGATGTTGCGGTTCTGGCGCTCGAATTCCGCCCTGATCGCCCTGCCGACCTCTGGATCGAGTTTCTCGATGAAGCTGTTGATCTCTTTTACCATCGTTTTATTTCTCCTTTTGATTTGTATTTATATGTAAAGAAATATTATAGTGAACGGATTTTGCTTTCGTCTTCGCTTTGGCTCAGACGAGGGAAGCGGATCGGTTATTGTCTCGGGGACCCCTCATCCGTCTGCTTCGCAGACACCTGTCTCGCTGAGGCTCGGTCCCGCCGCGGCTCTCACAGCCCACTGGGCTGTGATTCACTACCGCGTCGCGCCTTCGGCGCCCTTCGGGTGAAGGCTGTCTTACGGCAGCTTTAACTGTTTTTTAACAATGACCCGATACGAATAAATGTATCGCTCTCTAAAAAAGGCTTTCGCCTCCGCTTTCGGCGTCGGCGATGGGAGCGGAGCAAATATGGGCTATGGGGACCCCTCATCCGTCTGCGCGAAGAAACATTACAGACGCTTCGCGGGAAAACGATCCTGCGCGCATCCACCT
>JAFTEP010000331.1 GCA_017453605.1 Clostridia bacterium | reverse complement strand
GAGGGACTGAGGACGCACAAGCTGCTTCGCCGTCCGAAAGAGCTGGTCCGCATCTGGAAAGGGATCCCGCAATGAGCGAAAACGCCTCAAACGCAATCAAAAGCAAATCCTTTACGGACAATATGTTCCGGCGGCTTTTCTGGCCGACGCTTTTTTCCGCGATCGGACTCGCGCTCGGCGATATCGCGGACGCGCTTTTTGTCGGAATAAGGATCGGAAAGATCGGTCTTGCGACGATGTCGCTCGTCGCCCCGGTCTATATGTTCTACAACGTGCTTGACGTCGGGATCGCCGTGGGGACCTCCGTCCATTACACTCGCGCGCTCGGCAAGGGCAAGGCGAAGAACGGGATCGCGATATTCTCTCAGATGGCCTCATTCGACGTCGCGGTGAGTGTCGTCATCGCCCTGTTGGGGCAAATCCTGATGCCGCAGATACTCTCTCTTCTCGGTGCGGGTTCCCCCGAGGGAGAGCTGTGGAAATATACGAGAGATTATCTCCAGATCATGTTCTGGGGAGCGCCTCTGACGTTTTTGTATTTTTTGCTGTACTACTGCGTACGCTGTGACGATAACGAAAAGCTGGCGAGCGCGGGATATATAGCGGGATATCTGACCGACGTCGCCGCAAGCGCGCTTTTCGTGCTTGTCCTGAAAATGGACCTGCGCGGCGCGATAATCGCCACTGTTTTAGGTAAAGGCGTCGGAGTCATCATTTTCTCGCTCCATTTTACCCGCAAGTGGGCGATCCTTCGTTTCCGCCCGGCAAAGCCTGACTTCAAGCTGATCTTTTCAGTGATGAAAACCGGGACTTCTTCATCCTTCGGGTTCATCGGTCAGTTTATCGCACTCATTCTCGTCAACAATATGCTCCTGAACCTCGGAGGTGAGAACGCGCTCGCGATCTTCAACGTCGTTCAGAACGTGTCATACGTCGCGTTCGCCGTATATATAGCACTCGGCGATACCGTTCAGCCGCTCTGCGGCACGTTCTACGCGGAGCGAAACAGAGAATCGATCCGTCGGACGATGCTTCTCGCCGTCGCCGTCGGGATGATCTCCGGCGGAGTGATCGCCGCGCTGTTCGCGATCTTCGCGCCGGGAGTCTGCTCGATTTTCGGACTTACGGGGATTACCGTCACTGACGGCGCGTTTGCCGTAAGGCTGTTCTGTCTCTCGGTGATCCCCGCGGGACTGAACGTCATCTGGAGTTCCTGCTTCCAGTCGATCGGAAAAGAGAAAACGGTCTTTCTCATCAATCAGCTCCGTACTTTTTTGTGCTTTGTCATCTTTGCCGTGATCCTTTCGACGTTTTTTGATCTGAAATGGTTCTGGTTCGTGTTTCTTGCCGCGGAGCTCTCTTCCCTCGCCGTCTGGGTCCCTATATGCCGCAGAAAAAAACGTGACGTATCGGAAGTCGTCTTCAACTATATCCTCGACACAAACTCCATGGATATATCGGAGCTGTTGAGGAAGACCGAAGCGTTCTGCGAGGAAAACGAAGCCACTCCAAAACAGATCTACTGTGTCACTCTGTGCGTGGAGGAGGTCTGTCAGGCGATAACCGAAAACGCCTTCCGTCAGAAGGGAGACGAATATATCCAACTGACACTCTACTTTGAGGAAGACAAGCAAAAAGATAAGACCGCCGTCCTTCACATCCGCGACAACGCCGTCGACTTCAATCCCTTCGCAATGAAGACCGGGCGCAACTACGAGAACGAAGAAGATCTCGCCTCGCTCGGCATTCAGATGGTGAAGGCGAAATCAAAGAGCTTTTTCTATCGCCGATACGCCGGTTTCAATACTCTGACAGTGGAGGTGTGAGCCGTCTTGAACAACGTGATACGTCTGGCACAAAAAAAGGATATACCGTTTCTGTACGAGATCTGGAAGGTATGCTTCGGCGACAACGAAGACTACGTGGATTTTTTCTACAAAGAAAATCTCGGCAAAATCACGTCGACGGTCTACTGCGTAGACGACCGTCCGGTGAGTATGCTCCACTGGTTCGACGCGGAATTTGTCAACGGGACTGAACGCCGCCCCGCTAAATATCTTTACTCGGGCGGATCGCATCCCGATTTCAGAAAAAACGGGTATTACGCCGAGCTGATACAATACGTCACGGACTACGCCGACAAACACGGCTGCGTGCTGTTCGGAAAGCCCGCAACTCAGAAGCTGCTTCCCTACTACGCAAAATTCGGTTTTCTTCAGGACGCCTGTTTCAGGATCCTCACCTTTCCTCCCGCAAAAAAGGTCCCGATAAAAACAAAGGTACTCACGCCTGAAAAGTACAACCTGATGAGAAACTCCGCGTTCGGGAGTTTTCCTCACGTCGAATGGCCTTACCGATAAGTCGCCAACAGCATATCAGAAAACGCCTATCTC
>JAFTEP010000330.1 GCA_017453605.1 Clostridia bacterium | reverse complement strand
TCCCGGTCTCATTGTTCCCAATATCGACGATTATCACGTCTTCACCGAACCTTATGATCCTGTCGAACCTTATCACGATCTCTTCTCTTTTCAGCGTGAAAAAACTTCCCGCAGGATCCGGAAGTATCAGCGACAGGATCTGTCCCCGGCAGGGATCGAGCCCGAGATCCGTGATCCTCCCCAGCTTTTTGCCGTCCGACTGGTTTATCACATCCTTTCCCGCAAGCTCTCTGAAGGTCGAAAATTCAAAGCGCCTCTTCTTCATGATGTTCACCGCTTTCTCAAAAAAATGTTTTTCTTCGCGCAATATATATGTTTTTCGCTCCTTTTTTATGCTTTTTTGCGCCCCGGAGCATTTAAACTCTTGTTAGCAACTCATTTTTGTGGTATAATGATTTCATAAGACGACCGACGGGAGAAGAGATATGGCAAAAGCCGAAAAAACTTGTTTTATCTGCACCAAATGCGGAGCCGTCCACGACAAGTGGTACGGCAGATGCAAAGAGTGCGGCGAATGGACCACTCTCGAGGAACAGGCCGTGATAAAGCCTGCTAAAAAGTCTTCTTCGCCCGTCCCGACCGCGGGAGTCGGCGCGATGAGGCTTTCGGACGCCCCGGATAAAGGCGAATCCGAACAGAGGCTCCGCACGAACATCCCGGAGTTCGACCGCGCTCTCGGCGGCGGCATCGTCAAGGGCTCGGTGATCCTTCTGAGCGGCGAGCCCGGTATCGGCAAATCCACGCTTTTACTGCAGATCTGCGATTCGCTCGAAGATCAGAAGATCCTCTACGTTTCGGGAGAGGAATCCTTCATGCAGATAAAAATGAGGGCTTCCAGACTCGGAGTGGTCAGCGACAGCCTCTTCGTTTACTGCGAGAACGATCTCGAAAAGATCGAGGCTCAGATAGACGCCGTATCTCCCGATCTTGTCATCGTCGATTCCATCCAGACCGTCAGCTCCGACAGGTTTTCGTCCTCTCCCGGAAGCATCACTCAGGTCAGGGAGTGCTCCGGCTATCTGATCGGGCTCTCAAAGCGCGGCGGGTTCGCGACCGTGCTCGTCGGACACGTCAACAAGGACGGGGCGATCGCCGGACCTAAGCTTCTCGAACACATGGTCGACGTCGTTTTGTATTTCGAGGGCGAGAGGGGCGATTCGTACAGAGTCATCCGCGCCGCGAAGAACAGATACGGCTCCACAAACGAGATCGGACTTTTCGAGATGTGCGACCGAGGTCTCGCCGAAGTGCCCGATCCTTCTAAAAGGCTTCTGGAGGACAGCCCCAAAAACATTCCCGGAAGCTGTCCGGTGTGTCTTATGGAGGGAACGCGGCCCATCGTCGCAGAGGTCCAGGCGCTCGTTTCCAAGACCCCTTTCCCGTCCCCGAAACGGCTTTCCTCCGGCGTCGACTACAACCGTATGGCGATGATCCTCGCGGTGCTCGAAAAGCGCCTCGGGATGAGATTTTTCGATATGGACGTCTATCTCAACGTCATCGGCGGTCTGAAGCTCGACGAGACCGCGGCGGATCTGGGGATCGCCTGCGCGCTGATAAGCTGCGTCCGCGACGTCCCGCTCTCGGGAAAACTCATCGCGGTGGGGGAGATCGGCCTTTCCGGCGAGTGCCGCTCGGTCGGCTCTGCCGAGGCCAGGATCTCGGAATCCGCGCGTCTCGGGTTCGACACTGCGATCGTCTCCCACAGGACAAAGCTCAAAACCGCCCCCGACGGGATGAAGATCGTGCGCGTTAAGAGCGTTTTTGAACTCGCCGAGTTCCTGAACGGGCTGAAAAAGGTGTGATAAAATCCAAAAAACAACAGTTTTTTGTGCATATTGCACAACCTTGCCGATTCATTTTGAGTTATTTCGTCAATTTTTGATTCAACTATTGCATATTTGGTTTTTATGTGCTATAATAATTTTTGCAGATGGGGTTATTGCCCGAAAAACATCAGTTTGTCAAGGCATAAAATATTTTTTTAAAGGAGTATTACTATGAACAAGACCCAGATTATCGACGTTGTCCGCAAGGCCGGATTCTCCAAGAACGAAGCGGAGACCGCGGTGAACACTTTCATCGGAGCAGTCATCGACTCCGTCAAAGCCGGCGAGAAGGTCCAGATCTTCGGATTCGGCAGCTTTGACGTCAAAGAGAGACCCGCTCGCGTCTGCAACAACCCCAAGACCGGCAAGAAGATCAAGGTCCCCGCGAGAAAGGTCGTCGTTTTCAGACCCGCCGCTCCGCTCAAGAAAGCAGCCGAGTGAGCTTAATCGCTGATTAGTTAGTTCTTTGGTCCGATCGCCCCGCCGGTGAGCAGTCGTCGGCGGGGCGTTTCATCCCCGGAAAGTTTTTTTGCCCTTAGAAGAGGTCACGATGCGTCTCGATAAGTTTTTGAAAGTTTCCCGCGTGATAAAACGGCGTACCGTTGCCAACGAAGCCTGCGCGGGCAGTCACGTCAGCGTCAATTCCAAGGTTGTCAAGCCGTCCTACGACGTCAAGCCGGGGGACGTGGTCGAGGTCACCTTCGGAGAGCGGACGCTGAAATTCCGCGTCGTTTCCGTCGAAGAGCACACAAAAAAAGAAAACGCCTCGCAGATGTACGAGGTTTTGTGATTTTTTCTGCCGCCAAAGGTAAAGCGGCATATTTTCACCTGCCGTTTCATAGGTTTTTTATAAAAAAGACCGGAGGCGGCAAATGGAATCATCTTCTCACGTTCTCACTTTGAATCAAAGACAGTCGCTGGAGATCACCGGCGTGAAAGAGGTCAAGACCTTCGATCCCGGCGGGATCGAGCTCGTCACCGCTCTCGGTCCGCTCGTTATCACGGGAACTGAGCTTCTCATTTCAAATCTCGACCTTTCGTCTGGTCTTGTCAGCGTCTCCGGCAAGATCGATTCTATAGAGTATCTGCCTCCGGTCCCGGAGAAAAGATCCTTCTTATCGGGATTGTTCGGCGGCAAATGAACCTTTATCAGTTCAATCAGACTCAGTTTTTGTTTCTGTCTTTCGCCCTGGGATTTGCGGCGGGCATTGTTTTTGAGTTTTTCAGGATCTTAAGGCGCGCTTTCCCGCACGGTGTTCTCGCCGTCGCATTGGAAGATCTCGCGTTCTTTATTATCACCTCCGCCGCGTACTGGATCCTCTGTTTTGCCGCCGCTCTCGGCAGACTCAGATGGTTCTCGTTTTTCGCCCTCGTTCTGGGCTTCTTCGTGTATCTTCTGTCGCTCGGCAGGCTCCTCACCGCGCTGAGCGGCGCCATTATCGCCTTTATGAGAAGGCTTATCGGTTCTGTCGTCAATTTCGCCGCCGTCAGGCTTCGCGCCGTCTTCGGATTTTTTGTCCGGCCGGTCTGTCGGGCTTTTTCGGCTCTCGGTCGCCGCGCCGTGCGCATAAAGCGCCGCCGTCAGCTGAAAAAGTTCCTGCGATGGTCCTCACGCGGTTTCAGATAACTGCCCGTCGTATAAAAAGAAAGGACTTCAAAATGAAAAAAGGCGGAATCTTTGCCGTTCTCGCTTTGGTTTCTATCATCATATTCCTCATCATTTCAATCATCAATCTGAATCTCACCATAAAGAACAAACGCATCGAGGAACAGCAGCTCATCGAGCAGCGCAACGCCGGAAAGCTGCGCATAGAAGAGCTCAGCCAGGAGCTCAACCAGGAGCTCACGCCCGAAGTCATAAAGAAGATCGCCCGCGAGAAGCTCAACCTCAGGGACGCGACCGTCATCATCTTT
>JAFTEP010000329.1 GCA_017453605.1 Clostridia bacterium | reverse complement strand
GTTCGGGCTCCGGTTCGGGCTCGGGTTCTGTAAGTTCCCGAGAGGGCTCAGGGTCTTCTTCGGGATCGGGATCCGCGACAGGTTCGGGGTCCGTCTGAGTTAAGTCGACTGTCAGAACGTCGCTGTAAACGCCTTTCCAGCTTCCGCGCTCTCTGTTTGTGACAACGTATGCGCTCATTTTGAGATACCAGACGTCCGCTCCGAACGAATAGACGTCGATCTCGGCGGAGGTCTGAGCAAAGTCGTTTGCGGTGAGATAATACCACTCCGAAAAATCCCGATACGCGGAATATAAGATGATATATCCGTCACAATAGGGATCTTCCGACCACGAAACGTTGATATATCCGTCTTGAACGCTTTCGAGTTCAAGATGATTCTTTTTCGGCTTGATGACAAAATCCGCGCTGATCTGCCCGGTATAGTCTCCCGTTCCGGTAACGACCGCGCTCGCAACGCCGGGTGAGGAGTTGTTTATATATTCGACCGTGAAATCGAAGTCCCGGATCAGTTTCTCGCCTTTTCCGGAATAGACGGCGACGTGGGGACAGATCTCTTCATCGGAATAAACAAAGCTCGTTTCGGAAAGCTTTATTGAATATATCTTTTCTTTTGCGGACAACTTTACGGCGGGACTGAATCTGCCGTAGACCCTCAGAGAAGACTCTTCGTCTGAAAAAGAGGCGTCTTCTGTAACGGTGAACGCCCTGATTTTGATAAAGAGTTTTTCTCCGTCGTCGACTGAGCCGGAAAAATCAAAGAAAGTTCCTTCGGTCTCTTTATATGTGCATCTTCCCTCTTCGAAGTTCTCGTCGAGACAGCAGACGAGCTGATAACCGTCGGCTCCGACAACTTCATCCCAGGACAAATACAAGTCGCCGTTATCCGACGGAAGGTCTGAAACGGCGACCTGAGAAGGCATGATCGAAAATGCGGCGGATTTTTCGCCGGTGTAAGCTCCGACGCCGCTCACGGTAAGAAGCGCTCCGAGACGTCCCGCGGAGATATTGCCGGAATATGAAACAGTAAAATCGACGTCTTCAGTAAGCTCGACTCCGTCTACGGCTCCACAGAGGACGCCGGCGAGTTCATCGGGTCTTATTTCTGATCCTGTATAATCAAATTCCGTTCTGCTCAGAACGACAGAGGCGTTTTCAAGAGATACGGGGACGGTCTCTTCCGTTGAAACGGCTTTATGCGTTTCTCGGGACGACTTTACGTTCCCGGACAAAGTGACGGCGCCGTTTGAAACTTCGTTTTTCGGCTCCGAGGGACGCTGACTGAGAACGAAAAACAGCGCCGCGCCCAGGACCAGAACGAAGACGGATGCGGCTATCACCGCACGGGAACGAAAAAACCGTTTAAACAAATTCATACAGGATCAAAAAACTCACTGACGCAGAGCGTCACTTGAGAAGATCGCCGATCAGATCGTCCATCGAATAAAGACCGGGAGCCTTTGAAGCGATGAACGCGGCGGCTTTCAGAGCGCCGTCGGCGAAAACTTCCCTCGAAAGAGCGCTGTGGGACAGCGTGAGGATTTCGTTGTTGCCGGCGAAAATGACGGAATGTTCTCCGACGACGTTTCCGCCTCTGAGAGAGTGGATGCCGATCTCGTTTGTCGTCCTCTTCGCTCGTTTCAGGTGTCTGTCGTAAACGTATTCATATTTCCCGCCGGACGCGGAGTTTATTCCGTCCGCGAGAAGAAGAGCGGTCCCGCTGGGAGCGTCGAGCTTCTGATTGTGGTGCATTTCCGTTATTTCAATGTCGAAGCCGTCGCCGAGGATCCCGACCGTCCTTTTGCAGAGCCCGAGAAGGACGTTGACGCCCAAAGACATATTCGCGGATCTGAAGACGGCGATCTCTTTTGAGAGATTTTCAATGACGCCGATCTCCTCGGGGGTATAGCCGGTCGTGCAGAAAACGACAGGGATCTTTTTGAGTTTTGAAAACTCGCTGATGGCGCCGACCGCGCTGTGGTGAGAAAAATCGACGATGGCGTCGGCGTCCTCGGCGACGTCGAGGATCGTGGAATATACCGGGAAAGAGTAATATTTCTCGGCGGCGATATCCACCCCGGCGCAGATCATGATATCGGTCGAATTTTTAAGACGGGCGGCGATGCTCCTGCCCATTTTTCCGCAGCATCCGGAAAGAATAATTTTTGTCATCCTGTTTCCTCTTTATCAAGGATCAAATTCAGATGATCCCGAGTTTTTTCATGATCGCGGTCAGTTTTAGCTCGTTAGCTTCGTCCATATCGGTCAGAGGCAGTCTGACTTCGTCGGTGCAGTAGCCCGCCAGAGACATCGCCTTCTTGATCGGGATCGGGTTGACCTCGCTGAAGAGGGCTCCGACAAGGTCGAGATATTTGATCTGAAGTCTGAGGCTCTCCTTGAGATCGCCTTCGAAGAAGGATGTGCAGATCCTCTGTGTTTCGCCGGGCAGGATATTCGAGAGGACTGAAATGACGCCCTTCGCGCCAAGTGCAAGGTGAGAAGTGATCTGATCGTCGTCGCCCGAATAAACGATAAGCTCGTCTCCGCAAAGCGCGATGGTGCGAAGGATCTGAGTCGTGCTGTTGGCGGCGTCTTTGATCGCGTTGATGTTCGGATGCTTCGAAAGCTCGAGGCAGGTCTCGGGAAGGATGTTGACGCCGGTCCTCGAAGGGACGTTATAAAGGATGATAGGTTTGTCTACGGCGTCGGCGATCGCGTTGTAGTGACGGACGAGACCTTTCTGAGTGGTCTTGTTGTAGTATGGCGTGACGCAGAGCAGAGCGTCGACTCCGGCCGCACAGGCGTGCTTTGAAAGCTGGATGGCGTATGAAGTGTCGTTGCTGCCGGTGCCGGCGACGACAGGAAGTCTCCCGTTGACGTACTCGAGAGTGAAGTCGATCATCTTCTTGTGCTCGGTGTCGTTGAGTGTGGCGGATTCTCCGGTTGTCCCGCAGACGACTATCGCGCCGACCTTTTCCTCTATTTGTTTATCAAGAATCCTTTTATATGCTTCAAAGTCGATTTCATTGTTTTTGAACGGAGTGATGATGGCGGTCCCGGCGCCGGTGAATACAGCTTTTTTCAAGTCTGATCTCCCCTTTTGAAAAATTAGATGAGTGTTGAAAAAAACGTCCGGATGGTGTATAATGATATCAAACTCATCGGACGGTCTGCGACGCTCTTTTCGGGGCGTTGCAAAAAACTTCATCCTACTCTTAATTATAGCATGAAGCGACAAAACTGTCAAATACTTTCTTTGTCAAAAACGGAGCTTTTTCGATGGACGCAGAGTTTTTTAATAAAAAAAGTTCGTACAACTACTTTCTGCCGCAGGAGCTCATCGCTCAGACTCCCGCCGAACCGAGAGATTCGTCGCGTCTTCTCGTCTGCAAAAGGGACGGGAATTTGAACGACGACGTCTTTAAAAACATCGGATCGTATCTTGTGCCGGGAGACGTTCTTGTCATAAACGAGTCAAAAGTCATCCCCGCGAGGCTTTTCGCGGTCTCCGACGACAGATATTCTTCCGAACTCGAGATCCTTCTTTTGAGGCAGAGGGAAAAAGATCTCTGGGAATGTCTTGTCAGACCCGGTAAAAAAGCCAAAACCTCAAGGCGTTTTCTTATTGGCAACAGTCTTGCGGCGACAGTCGAGGACACCGTTTCGGAGGGAAACAGACTCATAAGGTTCGACTACGGTCACGAAAGGACTTTTTTTGAAGTCCTGGACGAAGTCGGAAACGCTCCCCTGCCTCCGTACATAACAAAAAAACTTGAGGACAAAACAAGATATCAGACCGTATACGCAAAAACCGAAGGCTCTGCCGCTGCTCCCACCGCGGGCCTGCATTTCACAAAAAGCCTTATAGAGGATCTAAAACAAAAAGGCGTTATATTCGCTCCCGTCACGCTTCACGTCGGACTCGGCACCTTCAGGCCTGTGAAGACCGAGAACGTCAGCGAGCACGTGATGCATTCGGAATACTATTCCATCCCTGCCCGGAGCGCGAGGATCATAAACGAGGCGAAAAGTCAAGGACGCAGAGTGATCTGCGTGGGTACGACCTCGTGCAGAACGCTCGAGGGCGCTTTCAGAGAGTTCGGAGAAATAAAAGAATGTTCCGCCGATACGGATATATTCATCAAGCCCGGGTATGAGTTCAAGGTCACTGACGCTTTAGTTACGAATTTTCACCTCCCGGAGAGCACGCTTATCATGCTCGTCTGTTCCCTGCTCGGCTACGAAAACACGATGGCTGCTTATAAACACGCCGTCGAAGAGCGCTACAGATTCTTCTCCTTCGGCGACAGCATGATAATTCTATGATATGTCAATTGTTTTAATATAAAATTGCATAAATTACTATTGACAAACAAACGAGAATGGCATATAATATAGTCAGAACAAAAAGGAGGATTTCTATATGGCTCAAACGAATGTTAATATCAGAATGGATGAAGCGACTAAAATCGCTTTTGACAAGTTTTGCGAAGAAATCGGTTTATCTGTCAGTTCCGCGTTTAATATTTTTGCAAGAACGGTAGTAAGGGAGCAGAGAATACCG
>JAFTEP010000328.1 GCA_017453605.1 Clostridia bacterium | reverse complement strand
GTTATCGGATAGCGCGAAAAGTTTTCGCCGACGCAGACGTACCGTCTCGGGAGAGCGAAGGGCTCGCCGGCGGCTTTCAGACGTGAATCAAAGCAGTCCCTCAGAACGGGCTTTCCGTCCTCTCCCTCGGCGAATTCCTCCGCGTTCTCGCCGGTCTCGAAGAAGTTGAAAAGATAGATCCCGTCCGCGCCTCTCTCGAAGGCTTCTCTCGCGAAGCCGCGCACGAGCGGAGGATTCATCGGGATCCAGCGGTCGGGAAGGCAGGAGACTCCCCAGTCGGAGCCGCAGAGCAGAACGTAGGGTCTGGAAGCCGTGTTTTTCGCGGCTATGACGCGCCGCCATTCGGCGACCGGCATTTCGAAGTTTGTCGGGACGTAATGGTTTTCTATCGTGATCACGTCGGCGCTCCCGTCGGCGATCCAGCGCGCGGGATCCATGCCCTTCTCCGCGGCTTTGCCCGGCTCCGAGGGGACGCGCACCGCGATCCTCAGTCCCTTTTTCGCCTTTTCGCAGGCGTTTCTTATCTCTGCCATATAATCGGAAAGGATCGAAAAATCTCCCCTCAGCTTCTCGGGCAGTACGGTCCAGTGTCTCAGCCAGTCGAGCTCGATCCCGTCGGGGTCGTATCTGTTTATACATTCGAGGATGAACTGCAGATAATGGTTTTTCACGGCGGGCAGAGAATAATCCAGGAGCGCGCCGTCGCTGGATATGCTGCGACTTTTTCCGAAGGCGAAGGAAAAATGCGAATTGATCGAGGGATTTTCGGTGTAGTGGGCGTCGTTCATCCTCACGGAGACGAAAAGGCGGCAGCCCGCTTTTTTTATCCTCTCCGCCGCGATCCCGAGCAGATCCGTCCCGTAGAGCAGAGTTTTGCAGTAGACGTCGAAAAAAGAGTTGAAGTATATGGAATTTGTCACGGTCGGCGGATTCGGCTTCTTCACGCTCCCGCCGTCCGGACCTTTGAGCGCGAAGCCTTTTTCGTCCGTCTCTACGTCGTAAAGGATCGAATCGAACGTGTCCGAATCAAAAAGCGCTCTTCTGTAGCAGACGTTCAGAAAGATCGCGTCCGGCTTTGAAGCGATAAACCTGTCGATGAACTCCTCGACGGTCCTCCTGCAGTTTTCTTCGGAGAGATCGCCGCCCGCCTTCTTTGAGACTTCCAGCGAGATCCCGTCGGCGGGGATGTTGATTACTAACATGGGTTGATTCTCCTTCGGCTTAGTTTCTTTCCCGGTCTCCCGCCGCTCCGGCGGTATGATCCGGCTGAGGCGCCGCCTCGGTCGGAGCCGCGTTTTTCATTTTCCGCCGTCCCGGATCCGCGCGGGTCTCGGGGAAGGCGGCGCGACTCTCGGGCGGAGAACGGGGTCGCTGTTTACGATTTTCAGATCCTCGATCCGGAGCACGTCTTCCGATACCGAGCACACGTCCGTCCTCAGACGCCCGTCGTCCGTTCTCACGTTTTCAAAAAGTATGCCGCGGTATCTGATCCGGAAGCCGGAATAGTCGTCCACCGCCTCGCAGAGCTGCGTTCCCAGTCCTTTCATCGTTCCGAGCTTTTCCGCGGTGATCCTCACGGAGTAGGGGATGAAGCCGACGCGCGGCGCGGGCGTCCGTACGCCGGGCTTTTCCACGACCGGTTCCGGGTAGCTCTTTTCGCCGTAGATCCTGACGTTTTTGAATACGAGGTTTTCTATGAGGGAGGAGGCGCTTCCGTACCAGGTGGTGACGTTCAGCGCCACCGCCGCGATCCTTATGAGATGACAGTCCTCCACGGTCACGTTTTTTATGGCGCCGGGCTTCTGCGAGCACCATATCTCCACGCTTTTCCCCCAGTCGCACCAGAGGACGCAGTTGGAAAATCTCACGTTTTCGCTGTCCAGATATTCGCCGTCAAGGTAGGCGTTCCTCACTACGAGACAGTCGTCGAAGGATCTGACGAAGGAGTTTTTCACCGTCACGTTTTTCGACGAGCAGATATCGATCCCGTCTGTGTTGTATCTCCACTGTCCCACGATCTTCACGCTGTCGAAGACCGCGTTCTCACAGCCGTTTCTCAGCGTTACGGACCACATCGGGGCGTCGGTGAACACGACTCCCTCCACCGTGACGCCGCGGCAGCCCCGGAGCACGAGATTACCGTAATACTTCAGATCGTTTTCCGAAAGCCCCGTATCCCTGAGCGCGTCGATTATTTCTCCGCCTCCGGGATGCGGATCGTTTCCTCTGCGGTAAGGAGAGGCGTCCAGCGTCCCGTATCCCGCGATCCTTATATCCTCGGCGTTCTCGGCGTACACAACGCCGTGCACCGCGGCGCCCTCGTCGAGCCACAGAGTCTGTCCGGATCCGAGCCTTATCAGCCCGGCGTAGTGCTCGCCCTTCCCGAAGGAAATAACGTCTCCCTCCGGCTCTTTCAAAGCGGGATCCAGGAAGACGTGCAGGGCCCCCGGATCGCCCTCCGGGATCAGAACGAATTGGCACGGTCCCTGCGAAACGACGCTGACCGTATCGCCGTCCCTCGATATCGCGAGCCCGGGGATCCCGGGTCTGATTTCAAAAGCGGGCGCGGGATCCGCGAGTTTTATCTCGACCGACACGGGATAATCCCCGTGAAAGCTCGCAAAACAGGCTCCGGCGCTTTGGCTTTCCGGGCGCTGTTCTCCGTCCCACACCCGGTTTATCAGCGCCGCCGAGACCCTTATATCGCTTATTTGCGCGGGGATCCCGTTGAAGCTTACCTCGTACCTCATATTTTTATCTTAAAATCAGTTTATCTGCGCGAACGTTCTTTTTATCGCTTCCAGATATCCGTATCCGTTGATGTTGTCCGGCTCGAGGTAGCTGGTCTCGGTCCATTCGTTCCAGCTGTTTATCGTGACGAGCCCGACGCCGTGAGAGTCCATGTAGTCTCTTGCCGCTCTGAGCAGCTTTTCAAACTCCTCCGGCGGATTGTTTTTCGTGATCTTCTCTTTGAAGAAGGTGTATCTCGGATTGTTGTCCCAGCCGATCGAAACGTGCGGGAAATAGGTTTTTTTGAGTTTCGAGTCGTTCTCCCATTCTTTCAGTACGTCGGGAACGATCTTTTCGTAATCACGGTTCACGTCCGTGAAGTGGACGAACTGATAGTTCGTGAAGGAATCTATCGGCAGGGCGTCTATTACGGTTTTGAACGGCGCTCTGTTTTCAGATCCGTCGACTCCCGAGACGTTCAGTGCGCCGTCTCCCCATTTGACCGCCTGGAAGTGGACGCCGCCGAGCCCGGATCGCGCCGCCTCTCCGTTCAGCCATTCGAGTGCGCTTCTGGCTTCGTCTATCCCTCCGAGACCCGTGATGAAGTTTGACATATCGTAGATCGAGAGCACGGGCTTGTTGTCTATGCGGTAGTATCCGGGATCCGAAAAGTATTTTTCGATCCAGCGCTTCCCGATGGTTTCGAACTGCTCACGCGTGACTTTTCCCGACCAGACCGTCGTGCCGTATCGTGAATTGCGCTTGTCCCAGAGCGTGTTCGCGTCGTGGTTAGCCCACATCAGATAAAACTTCATTTTTTCACGGTTTTTCGCCTTCAGAAAGCCGTCGTTCAGGCAGTTTTCCAGAAACGGGCGGCCGTCGTACCAGTACCAGTCGTAGATGAACACGTTCACTCCGTGATCGACGGCCGCCCCGATCTCCATCTCCATGACGTAGGGATCCGCCTCGTTGACGTATCCCCAGAGCGGCTTCCTGCCCCAGACGTAGTCTCCCTTCGGCTCGGCGTTCTTCACGCTCTGCCATTCTCCTATGCCCTCCGGCCAGAAGATCCTCGCGCGCATCTCGTCCCCGGTGTACGCCGGCCAGACGTATGCCGCCACATCGTATTTTTTCATCTTTCTTTTCCTCTCTGACTTTTTTTCAGCGGATTATCTCGAATATCCTCGTTTCAAATTTTTCGGCTTCAAAATCCGCGTAGACCTCGTTCAGGCGCTTCGACTTTCCCGTCCTCACGTCGCGGATCTCTTCGAGGCCGTCCGGGAAGTGCAGCCTCTTTTCTCCGGCGCTCAGAGCGTGCAGAGCGACAAATCTTCCTCCCGCGAACACTTCGTCCCCGGTCTGGCTCCAGACGTGGACTCCGCTCAGCCCGGCGATCTCCCTTATCACTCTGTAGGGAAGCCCCGGCGCCGCGCTGCAGACGCTCGACCAGCCGTCGGACTGCCGCCACGCGGCGGCGGGCTCGCCGCTTTCGCAGACCCTTGCGAGTATATACGCGCCGTCGGTGTTTTTGAGCCTCGGGCACGGGACCGGCTCGGACGGCCATATCAGGGGATCGGCGGAGTTTTTCAGCCGGAACGCCGTCTCGTATTCGGGAAAGACCCTCCCGTCAAAACATATCCTCACGTCCGGCATCGCGGGGTCGAATTCGGTCTCGAAGCCCGTGAGTTCTTTGTCGTCCCGGCCGGTGAAGTGGGTCCAGACCAGCGTTTTGCCGCCGCGCTTCAGTTTTTCGTTCACGGCTCTCTTTACGCCGTCGTTGAGCCTGCATCCGCCGGCAAAGAACACGAGGCGAAACCTTCCGGCGTCAAAATCTTCGTTTTTTATATCCTCCGCGGTATAGACTTCATACGGCACTCCCGATCTGTAAAGCTCGGTATTTATCCCCCTGAGCGCGTACTTTATGAAGCCGGGCTGATCCCCGAACTGCGCGATCCCTTCCTCGTCGACGATCAGCGCCGTTTCGGCGCGGATCGGACCGGGCGTCTGGACAGAAAAGAGCCGGGAGTGCAGCTTTATTATATCCATCAGCTCGCCGTCGTCGAACCAGCCGCCCCACATATCGAACCACCACAACCCCGTTCGTCTCGTGAGGGACTCCGCCGAACGCCTCAGCATATCCCCGACGGACTTTTTTTTGTCGGGACCGACCCACAGACCCCCGGTATAGTACGAATTGTCCGGGGCGATCTCCGGCACGGACTCCGCGGGAGGCTTCGAGAGAAAGGTCCTGATGTCCGCCTCGGTGAAAAACAGCTTTCCGTGAAGTCTCACGCTCTCCGCGGGACAGTGGAAGCCCGTCGTGCAGACAAAGTCGACGTAAGGGCTTTCGAGAAGGCGCGTGAGGGCGAAAAATCCGCTCGACGCCGATGTCGCCCATAGCAGATAGCCGTAGAACGATCCCGTCAGCACTCTGCCTCCGGTGAGTTCTTTTATCCCGCGGCAGAACCGCTCTATCGTTTCCGCGCTGAGTTCTGATAAGAAGAGGGCGCAGTCCACGGCGTCCTGTTCCGCGGGAAGAGCTCTCAGCGCTCCGTTGAGACAAAATCTCATCTTCGCGGGCGCCGGGACGTTTATTTCGTCAAACGATGAGTACGAAGATCCCCACGCCGCGTTCAGCTTTTTTATTTCGCCGTATTTTGTTTTCAGCCAATCTTCAAAGGCTTTTTTCTGAGGCGCGGAATAGTCTATATAGTCTCCCGTCAGTCTCCTGCTCCTCGGCCCCCATTCCTCGGTCGATCCGGCGGCGACTTGATACCCTATCACGCTTTCCTTCCAGACGGAGCTTTCGATATGGTCGATCAGCGCTTTCAGCGCCCCGAGCATATCCTCTCTCCATTTTTGTGAAGCGTAGCACTCTCCCGGGCTCTCGCCGCTGAAGGTGCGGCTCAGTTCGCCCGGATTTTCCCGTGCCCACCAGAGCGGCGCCGAAAGATATACCCTCGGGATTATATACGCTCCCTTTCCTCCGGGAGCGATCGCTTCGAGGACTGCGTCGACCTCTTTGAAGTCATAAACCCCTTTTGCCTTGAAAAAGTTCGGCGCGAAAGCTCTCGCTCCGGCGAGCTCGTTGATCCCTCTGTCCGTGGCGTTCGCGGAGAAAAACACGATCCGGTTTTTTAGTTCTTCAAAACTTCTGAAGCGTTTTTCGTCCGGCTTGTAGGTCATATATCCTATCGGATCGAGCGTTTCGCCGTTGACGCTTATCTTCACGGTCCCGTTTTCTTTCACGAGTCTCGCGTCCATAAAAAGCTCCTTAAAAAAGTATTTTGCCGTCCGGGCGGGCTTCGCGCCGCCGGAAAAAGATTCCGGCGACGCGAAAGGCTTGTTTATGAGGGTATGGAGAACACTTTCTCCGCGTTCCTGTGAAGGATCAGTTCTCTTTCTTCATCCGTCAGATCGAGCTTGTTGAACCTTTCGACCTCGTCCTTCGGGCGCCACATCGGGAAATCTATCCCGAAAAGGACCTTTTCGGCGCCGTATTTTCTGACAAGTTCCGTCGCCTTTTCGGGCGTCAGGGCGTAGAGAGAGGACGAGCAGTCCACGAGAAGGTTTTCGTAGCCGTAAAGCTCCTCTGTCGCTTCCTCCCAGATGCTCCATCCGCCGAAATGGGCGCCGATGACAGTCAGTCCCTTGAAGATCTCCAGGACCGGCTTGAGTCTGTTCGGATTCGAATAGTCGTATCTTTTGTCCCCCGTGTGAAGTAAAACGGGCAGTCTGCCCTCGCAGAGCTCGTATATCTTCAGGCATCTGTAGTCGTCGATCTTGAAGCCCTGGATGTCCGGATGCAGCTTCACGCCTTTGAGACCGAGCGAGATTATCCTCTCGACGTCGCCCTTCAGATCCGGACTGTCCGGGTGGAGAGTGCCCAGCCCTGTCATCGTTCCTCCGGACGCCGCGACGGTGTCCGCGATGAACGAGTTGATCGAGTCCGTCTGAGAGGGCTTCGTCGCGACGGAAAAGACGACGCAGTGAGTTATCCCCGCCTTTTTTGCCTCCGCCTTCAGCGTTGCGAGGGTGCCGTCCATATCCATGTCGATACTGTAGAACCTGCCGATCGCCTCAGCCGCTTTAAGGGCGATCTTGTCGGGATAAACGTGGCAGTGGCAGTCGATGATCTTTGTCATTTCTTCTCCGTTTCACGCCGTGACGACGCTCGCCGCTTTTTTCAGACCGAGCGTCTCGATGGCCTGTTCGCGCATTTTGTACTTTAAGATCTTTCCCGCGACGTTCATCGGGAACTCCTTGACGAACATGACGTATCTGGGGACCTTGTGCTTTGCCATATGCGAGAGGACGAACTGCTTCATCTCGTCTTCGGTCATCGTCTCTCCCTCTTTCAGGATGACCTCAGCGCAGATCTCCTCGCCGTACTGCTCGTCCGGCACTCCGATCACCTGCACGTCGCTGACCTTCGGATGAGTGTAGATGAATTCCTCTATCTCTTTCGGATAGATGTTCTCGCCTCCGCGGATTATCATATCCTTCAGTCTTCCGGTTATCCTGTAGTTGCCCTCGGGCGTCCTGCAGGCGAGGTCTCCCGTGTGGAGCCAGCCGTCCGGGTCTATCGCCGCGGCGGTCGCGAGCGGCATCTTGTAGTAGCCCTTCATTATGTTGTAGCCCCTCGCGACGAACTCTCCCGTCACGTTGTCGGGAAGCTCTTTTCCCGTCTCGGGGTCAACTATCCTGCACTCGATCTCGGGCATCGCCCTGCCGACCGTGCCGACCCTCACTTCCAGCGGATCGTCGGTGGAGCTCATCGTGCAGCCGGGGGAAGCCTCGGTCTGACCGTAGACGATGACGATTTCTTTCATGTTCATCTTGTCCACGACGTCCTTCATCACCGAGATCGGGCAGGGGCTTCCCGCCATGATGCCGGTGCGCATATACGAGAAATCTGTCGAGGGAAAATCCGGGTGCTCGAGCATCGCGATGAACATCGTCGGCACTCCGTGGAAGGCGGTGATGTGCTCGCTGTTGATGCAGGCGAGGGAACTCTTCGCGTTGAAGTAGGGGATGGGCTGCAGAGTCGCGCCGTGAGTCATCGAGGCGGTCATCGCGAGCACCATTCCGAAGCAGTGGAACATCGGCACCTGCACCATCATCCTGTCGGCGGTCGAAAGATCCATCCTGTCTCCGATGCACTTGCCGTTGTTGACTATGTTGTAGTGAGTGAGCATGACGCCCTTCGGGAAGCCCGTCGTGCCCGAGGTGTACTGCATATTGCACACGTCGTGGACGCTGACGGCGTCCGCCATCCTCCTGCCCTCCTCGCGCGGCACGCGGGAGCTGAGCTGGACGGCTTCCTCCCAGGTGAGACAGCCCTTCTGTCTGTAGCCGCCCGTGATGACGTTTCTCAGAAACGGCAGTCTCTTCGCGTGGAGCGCCTCACCC
>JAFTEP010000327.1 GCA_017453605.1 Clostridia bacterium | reverse complement strand
TATCCCTGCCGCTGACGCTGACGCCGACGTTCCAGTCGTCGCCGTAGGGCGGGCAGACGTAGGACATACTCGGCGGGAACATGATCTTTCTGAACGCCTGGACGGGATGATCCGCGCCCGAAAATTTCAGAGCGCGGGAAGTGATGCTGCCCTCGACGAGAGAGTCGTCGATGCGCTTGTAGACGAAGGGACAGCAGTATTCTGTTTTCCAGAAAAAGCAGTTGTCGACTTCTCCGGTGTAGAAGAATCGGTATGCGGCGTCCGTCGCGGGATCGGCGTCGAAATCGAAAGAGAAGCTCTCGCCGGGTCTGATCCGGACGTCGGAGGGAGAATAAAAAAGGCGTCTGTAGTTTTCCATTTTTGACCTCTGATTTTTATTTTCGGGGCGGGATCATCTGCAGAAGGTCTCGACGTAATTGTCGATCGCTTCGGTGATGACGTTGACGGCCTCCTCGCAGCCGCTGACTTCCTTGACGGCGGTCGTCTTGTTTTCGAGATTCTTATAGACCGAGAAGAAGTGGCGCATCTCGTCGAAGATGTGCACGGGAAGCTGGTCTATATCCGTGTAGATGTTGTAGTTGGGGTCCTTGAACGGGATCGCGATGATCTTTTCGTCGTGGCGGCCGTTGTCGATCATCGAGATCAGGCCGACCGGATACGCGCGCACCAGAGTCATCGGTTCGAGCGGCTCCGCGCAGATAAGGAGCACGTCGAGCGGGTCGTTGTCGTCGCCGAGGGTGTGAGGGATGAACCCGTAATTTGCGGGATAGTGAGTCGAAGTATAGAGGATGCGGTCGAGGATCAGAAGCCCGGTCTCCTTGTCGAGCTCGTATTTCTTTTTCGAGCCCTTCGATATCTCGATCACGCAGACGAAATCGCGCGGGGTCACTCTTTTGGGTGAAATGTCGTGCCAGATATTGCTCAAAAACTGTTCACTCCTTTCGTAAGCCGTCTTTAAACAGAATTATAACATCGCAGGGGCTTTTTTGCAACAGTTTTCGCGCATTACGCCTGCGCGTCGTAGTAATAAAAATTGTCGGCGATCTTCTCGGTGTAGTACCTGACGGAGATGCTGCCGTACTTGCCCTCGTACTTCCAGCCGTTTTCGTACATGTCGAGCTCGGCGGCGAAGTCCGAGAGGAAGACCGGCCTGTCCTCGGAAATGTAATAGACGCCGCAGTAGATGTTCGAGCTTCCTCCGCAGCTGAACTCGACGCCCGCGAGCTCTCCCTCGGTGCGCGTGGAAAGGCTCTTCACGCCGCAGACCTCGAACAGGGTGAGGATGTCCCTGTCGTCGAGGGAGGTCACGACTTCCTTCGCCTTGTCGGTGCGGTCCGCGAGATAAAGCCCCTCTATGCCGTCGGAATTTGCGGGGCGGTAGTAATCGGTGGTCGAAACGTATGAGTCGGGGCAGAGCCTGAGCGCCGCCGCCGCCGCGTTGGCGAAGAGCCTGCGGTTGTTTTTATATAAGGTGACGATCTCGTTCTGGGAGGGATAATAGCTCTCGAAGCTCACGCAGGAAGAAAGACAAAGAAGGCTTAACGCAAGAAAGAGACAAACGGCTTTTTTCATTTTCTTTATCCCTCCCTGCGGGCGGTGATCTCCGACCAGCCGTCAAAGCTCTTTTCGGAGACGACGGCAAATCCCGCCGAGAGCAGCGCGTCCCGGACCTCGGCAGTCTTTTCTTCGATGATGCCGGAGGAGACGAGCGTTCCGCCGGGCTTGACAAGCGAATAAAACAGAGGGCTCATCGCCTCTATCACTCCGGCGACGATGTTCGCGAGGATCAGGTCGTAATCCCCGCCGAGAGAGCGGGCGAAAGCGGGATCTCCGAGGGCGTCGCCGCAGAGCGCGCGGTACGAGAGAGGATCGCAGGAATTGACTGAAAAATTCTCCGATGCGACTCTCACGGCGTTGGGGTCGATATCCACCGCCGTCACGCTCCCGGCGCCGAGCGCGAGCGCTCCGATGCCGAGGATGCCGCTACCGCAGCCCATATCGAGAACTTTCTCGCCGCCCATGATGAGCCTTTCGGCTTCTTCGAGGCAGAGGCGCGTGGTCGCGTGGGTGCCGCTCCCGAAGGCGGACGCGGGGTCGATCTCGAGGATGCGGCGTCCGGCGGAGTCCTCCCCCGCTTCGAGCCAGCTCGGCTTGACGTAGAGCTTTTCACCGACCGGGAACGGGAAGAAGAACTTTTTCCACTCGTCCTCCCAGTCGGCGCTGTCGTTCTCGCTGAGAGAAAAGGCGATATTTTCTTTTGCAAGAAGCTTTTTCAGCTCTTCGAGACGGTCTGCGCTGTCGGCGTCAAAACAGATCTTTATCACGGGATCTTCGTCTTTTGATTTCAAAAGCTCGTCGTCGATATAATCGTAGAACACCTGTCCGACGGCGTCCTCGAGGTCGGCAAAATCCGTGACCTCGAAGCTGTCAAAGCCCCGGAAGATCAGAAGATCCTCTATCCTTTGGAGTTCGTCTCTCGGGCAGGTGACGGAAACCTGGCTGTATTTCATCTTTTTCTCCGAAAAAAGGCTTAAAATGCCAAAAGCCGCCGCCGGGATACGGAGGCAGCCTTTGAGTGAAAAATCCGAATCAGAATATGTACTTCTGCAGGGATTCGGGGATGCTCTCGGGGGCGGCGGAAACGGTGGTCACGCAGTTGACCTCGAGCTCAGTCGTGAGGCGGTCGAGGCGCTCGATGAACTTCTCGAAAGAGGGCATATCGTTGCAGCAGATCTTCAGAGAGGAGTCGATGAAAAGATCCTTGAAGTCGAAATTGGAGGCGAGCGCGCCACAGACGAGACCGTAAAGCTCGCTCGCGCCGCTGACCTTGTATTCGTCGGTATCTATGAGCCTTGCCTGATGCTTGAGGTCAAGGAGGAGTTTGTTGCCCTTTTCGATGACGACGACGTGTCCCGGAGAGGTCTCGACGGCTCTGTTTGCAAGATCGACGAGCGCTTTGGTCTTTCCGGTCCCCTTCAATCCGACTATCATTCTTATCATATCGCTTTTTCCTTTCTTGATCGCATTGATTTTTTGTGTCCCATCGCAAGATCGGACTCCCGCACCCTTATGGTACATTAAAACCATAAAAAATTCAAGAGTTTTTGTAATGATTTATAAATAATTTACAATAGACTTTTTTATAAAGTCTGTCCCTCGTAGCCGGGTTTGCCGAGAAGGATGAACATATTTTTCTTATACGCTTCGACGCCGGGTTTACCTCGCTTGAAAGGCTTTCGCCTTCCAAGCGGTGTTTTTCGCGCGCTTATCGCCGTCGGGAATTTTTCAAAATTCCCTCCTCCCCTCGGCGCGCGGGCTCGCTGACGCTCGCTTTGAAGGTGTTTTTTTCGCGGCGGAGCCGTGAAAAAAACGGATTTTCAAAAAGTCGCCCGCGGCGACGGAGGACGTCGTCTCAGATCGTCTGACCCTCGTAGCCGGGTTTGCCGAGGAGAATGAACATATTTTTCTTATACGCTTCGACGCCGGGCTGGTTGAACGGGCAGACGCCGAGGATGTAGCCGGAGATCGCGCAGGCGAGCTCGAAGAAATAGACGAGATATCCGAAGTTCTTTTCGTCCGCCTTTTCGTAGCTGACGACGAGGTTCGGAACTCCGCCCTTGACGTGAGCGAGAACCGTGCCCAAAAACGCCTTGGAGTTGACGTAGTGCAGGCTCTTCCCCGCGATGTAGCCGATGCCGTCGGTGTCGAGCGCCGCCTTGGGGATATCGAGTTTATATCTGGGCTCGTCGGGGATGAGGACAGTCTCGAAGAGGATCCTCTCGCCGTCCTGAACGTACTGTCCGAGGGAGTGGAGGTCGGTGGAGTAGACCGCGGAGGCGGGGAAAATGCCCTTGTGGTCCTTGCCCTCGCTCTCGCCGTAGAGCTGTTTGAGCCATTCACCGGTGTACTGCAGGGCGGGAGTGTATGAGCAGTAGAACTCGACGGCTTTTCCTTCGGAGTGCAGACAGTTCCTGTAGACGGCGTATCTGACGGCGGTGTTTTTTGTAAAGTCATAGTCCGCGAAATCTTTCATCGCGTCGTTCGCGCCCGCCATCATGGCGTCGATGTCGCAGCCAGCGACGGCGATCGGCAGGAGTCCGACCGCGCTCAGGACGCTGAACCTGCCGCCGATATTGGAGGGGACGACGAAGGTCTCGTATCCGACGGCGTCGGCGAACTCTTTGAGAGTGCCGGGCTTGGGAGTCTTGTCGGTCGTGACGAAGATGCGCTTGACGGCGCCCTCGGCTCCGTACTTCTTTTCGAGAAGCTCTCTGAAAACTCTGAACGCGATCGCGGGCTCGGTGGTGGTGCCGGATTTGGAGATCACGTTGACGCAGACGTCCTTGTCGGCGCAGATCTCAAGAAGCTCGCTGAGAGCGTCGGGGTCGATGGAGTTGCCGGAGAAATAGACGGCGGGGCCGTTCTTGTTGAGCGCGTTGTAGTTTGCGCCCTTGACGAATTCGATCGCCGCCCTCGCTCCGAGGTATGAGCCGCCGATGCCGATGACGACGAAGACGTCGCACATCTTCTTTATCCTCTCGGCGCAGACCTTGATGCGAGAAAATTCCTCGCGGTCGTAATCCTCGGGAAGGGTGAGCCAGCCGATGGGCTGAGCGCTCCTTTCGGCGGGATCACGGACCTTTTTGAAAGCCGCTTCGGCGGCGGGACGGAGTTTTTCGAGAGAGCCGGCCGAAACGAACTGATCGGCGTACTGAGTGTCAAGTCTGAGCGACATAAATTTTCTCCTTGTATCGTTTTGTTCTTCATTTTCCCGCGCGGGAACACTCCCCGCGCCGGTATGAGGATATTTTACACCGAAAAAGAGATTTTTTCAACAGGATTATGAAAAAATAGGCTTTCAAAATCCGAAAAAAAGTGATATAATCCGAATTGAAAGAAAGCTCGAAAGAATGAAAACGAAAACCGGGAGAGAACAATGGAACTGATCGTCGCTGTAGACAAGGGATACGGGATAGGGAAAAACAACTCCCTGCTGTGCAGGATATCGGAGGACATGAAGCGCTTCCGCGAGGTGACGCTCAACAGAACGGTCCTGATGGGATACAAAACTCTCATGAGCCTTCCGGGATCGAAGCCCCTGAAGGACAGGGACAACGTCGTCCTGACGAGCAGGTCGATAAAGGTGGAGGGCGCGAGAGTCGTCCACAGCGTCAACGAGGCGCTGATGGTCTGCGACCCGGAGAACACCGTCGTGATCGGCGGCGAGTCGGTCTACAGACAGTTTTTGCCGTTCTGCGAGAAAGCGCACGTGACCTTCATCGACGAAAGGTTCGACGCGGACGCCTTTTTCCCCGCTTTAGACGAAAACTGGAAGCTCGAAAAAGAGAGTGAGACCAAAGAACACGAGGGGCATTTTTATACGTTCCGGGAATACGTGAACGAGGATCTTTTCGGCATATATAAAAACGCCGCCAACGCGCTCTATCCCGAATGCGATCCGGGGAGGCTGAGGACGGCAAGCTACAACACTCTTCACCTGCTCGACGACAATTCGGTCTCCTTCAGGTATCATCCGTTCAGAAGACTGAAAATGATCGCGGGACTCGTCTCTTCCCTCTCGCCCGACAGCGTCGGACTGCAGGAGGTGACCATCGACGCGAGGGAGGAGCTTTTGAGGCTGCTGCCGGATTACGCCTTCGTCGAGTGCGGCAGACCGGGAAGAAGCGTCAGATACAAGAACTACACGCCGATATTCTATAAAAAGTCGGCTTTGAGGCTCGCGGGAGTCGACTATTTCAGCTTCGCCGAAAGCGGGATGTACTCCGTGAGCGCGGCGAGATTCGAGAGCGAAAACGGAAAGCTTATCCACCTGAACACGCATTTAAGCGTTTTCACAGATGAAGAAAGAGTATCTCAGGCGAAAAGGATCGCCGAAAAGCTGAAAGAACTGAAAAAGAAATACCCGGACGCCGCCTTCGTTCTGACCGGGGACTTCAACTCGGCTTCGACAGACAGGGTCTCAGACCCGATAAAGGCGGCGGGGCTGTTGCCCGCGAACGATCCCGGGCGCGACACCTGGCACACTCCCGGCGTTTACGGCAGGCCGCTCGGCTTCGCGCTGGACCACGCTTTCACGGACTGCCGGGACACGGTGTGCTTCGTCGCCGACGATCCGTTCAGCGCCCTCGCCTCTGACCATTCGCCGGTCGTGTGCGATATAAGGGTCGGAAACTAATTGTCACCCCGTCAAGCCGCAAGGCTTGCCGGGGACCCCAAAATCTCACCCACTTAAAGCCGGCAGGCTTGCCGGGGTGACAAATCACAGCGATCCGGGGCAGCAAAAACCGCCCCGGATCTTCTGTATTATTTGTTTTTTGCGGATCGGATCAGGAAAATCTCAGCACATCATGTCTGCCGTTTTCAAAGCATATGATATTGCCGCTGCCGTATATCACAAAATGATCCAGTTTATTCGCCCTATCCACAGTATCCCCATCAAGTGAAATAACGTCCCTCATATAGTCGTCTATTGAATCGTAGCCTTTGGCATCGTCATCCGCGAAAATATAAAAACCGTCCACCATAAATTCATCACTGTACTCGCCGGACATACTTGAAAACAAGTTGTATTTTTCGGAATAATAATCCTCGGTTTTATCAGAAAGCATACCGCAAAGCACGTTCTCCGTTCTGTTCTCAAGCAAATAACCGGCAAGCTGAGCGACGCCGCGATAGTATTTATAGACGTCATAGGAATATTCACCGAGCCCCGTCAACGTAACGCTGCAGTCTATCCCGAGATCCCTGCATATCTGCGTTCCGTACAGATTCACGGCTTCTTTGACAGCGCTCACAACGTCTTCCTTTGTGACGCGATGGAGTTTATCATTCTCGTCATAGGTTATTATCTTATACTCAGAATAATCCTTCCATACGCTTTCAACACCCGGCTCTTTTGTTTGCGTAAGAGTTTTTTTAGTTTGCAGCGTTTCGCAAGAACATAAAAGAACGAGCGAGATGAAAAACACAAAGGCAACTGTAATAAAACGTTTCTTCAATTTTATTACCTCCTCAACTTATACTAATCAGATAAGTTAAATCACTTCGGTATGACGGAAGATTGTTTTCGTCAAAGATGTCAAAGGATAATAATACTTCGCTCCTTTCATAATAGAATAAAAACATAATCCAATCCTCTGTTTGTAAACACCACCTTCCCAAAATCTATTATCTGGCTACATTATCCATTACAACCACGCTATAGATATAGACAAGCCTTCAATGCCTTTTATTTTTTTTGCAAATACTCGGATCTTCAGTCAGCTCTGTATTATCTGTTATCTACGAAGCGAATGAGGAAAAACTCAGCACGTCGTTCCATCCGCTTTTACCGCTTTGCCGTTTTGTTTGAGTCAGTGTATTATCTGCGTCGTTTTCGCACGAACATAAAAGGAAAAGCAAGATAAAAACCGCCTCGGCAACTGCAATAAAAGCGTTTATTCATTTGCCGCCTTGTCAGCATACGTTCCATACACAAACCTGCCGAAGACAAGACCCTTAATAATACCCCATCTCTCCGATGAAACGTCGTTGTTATCATAGGTCGCCAGCCCTCCGCCGGCGTCAATAGTGTAAAACCTGCAGGAACCCATCGTTTCCTTTCTGGTGAACCAATCTTTGTCCACCAAGCCCCGAAGAAGCTCTTCGGCGTCAGAATAGCCGTCCCTGTCGCTTCCGGCAAAAACAACGAGTTTCTCAACTGTGCTGAACGGCTCCGGCTCACCGCTCCAGGCTCCGAAAACAGTGTCCCGGTAAATCTCTTCTTCGGACAAAATATCAAAAAGCGAAGCGTAAGAATCGCTGCTCAGCTGCTCACTCAGAAGCTTTTCGCAGATATGTAAAATGTCAGCGTTATAAAACGGCGGCGCAAACTGAATACCAAGTTCTTCGCAGATCGGGTCATCGGAATAATAAAGCAGAGCGGCGTTGTTCAGGACAGCCCTGATCTCATCTTCGGTTATTCCGTCTGAAAGGTCGTAGTCGAGCATTTTTTCGCTGAAGGGATACGGGTCATACGGGTCGCCGTAGTTTTCCGGCTCAAATACCGCCCAATCATCGGGACCGTAACCGTAAACAAGACCGCCCTTCCAAGACGGAGCTGCTTTAACGGGGACCACTTCCCGGTCGGTTACGGGCGTTGAAGCGGGAACGGAGGCAACAGGATTTTCGGCAGATT
>JAFTEP010000326.1 GCA_017453605.1 Clostridia bacterium | reverse complement strand
GCCCATTGTGCGCAATTCCAACGACTTCAAGCCGGAAAGCGTTTCAACGGTCAGCTTTGTTCTGTCGGTATATCCTTTGTCGTAAACGTATTTTCCGACACAGCGGATGCCGTTGCCGCACATCATCGCTTCGCTCCCGTCCGCGTTGAAAATGCGCATTTTGAAATCGGCGACTTGTGACGGCGAAATGAAGATCATCCCGTCGGAGCCCGCGCCGAAATGGCGCTCCGAGAGCTTCTGAGAGAGCGTCGCGACGTTCTTTGGGACCTCGCCGTAAACGTAGAGATAATCGTTTCCGAGGCCGTGCATTTTCGTGAAGTGCATAACGTCTCCTTATACATGTTTAGTTATTTGCAGGACTGAAAAGATTCCGATATCTTTCTCTCGAACCTGTCCTTTTTAGGATCGGCAGGGATCGCGGTGGGATAGTCACAATCGAAGCAGGCGCCGCAGTAATCGCGGCTTGCGATCAGTTCTCTGAGAGAATCGACCGGAAGAAAGCCGAGGGAATCCGCGCCGATAAGAGCGGCGATCTCATCCGCCGAATGGCGGCAGGCGATCAGGTTTTCGGTCGAATCTATATCCGTTCCGTAAAAGCAGGGGAACAGAAACGGGGGCGCGGAAACGCGCATGTGGATCTCTTTTGCGCCGGCGTCTCTGAGCAGTGTGACGATCTGCCGGCTCGTGGTGCCGCGGACGATCGAGTCGTCGATCAGGACGATCCTTTTGCCGCGCACCGCCTCGGTGACCGCGGAGAGCTTGATGCGGACCTGATCTTTCCGGTGGTCAGGCGCGATGAAGGTCCTGCCGATATATTTGTTCTTTATGAGCCCTATCCCGTACGGGATGCCTGACGCGCGGCTGTATCCGATCGCGGCGTCGAGCCCGGAATCGGGCACGCCGACGGTGAGATCGGCCTCTACCGGATAACTTCGCGCCAGGATCTCCCCCGCCCTGATGCGCGCCGACTGCACGGATACGCCGTCGAGCACAGAGTCGGGACGGGCAAAATAGATGTATTCGAATATACAGCGGCGGATCGGGAGCGTGCCGCAGCGTTCCCTTCGGGATTCCATGCCGGTGCGGCTGAAAACGATGACTTCTCCCGGCTCGACGTCGCGGATAAACTCGGCGCCGACGGATGTCAGCGCGCAGCTTTCGGAGGCCACGACGTTTGCGCCGTCGGGAGTCCTTCCGAAACAAAGGGGGCGGAAACCGTGCGGATCGCGGACGCAGATCAGCTTCTGAGCGGACATCACGATCAGCGAATAGGCGCCCTCGAGGCGCTTTATCGCGCGGCAGACCGCTTCCTCTATGGAATCGGTCTTCAGTCTCTCTTTGGTGATGAGATACGCGATGATCTCGGTGTCGCTCGACGAATGGAAGATCGCGCCGGAGAGCTCGAGCTCGGTCCTGAGAGCGGCAGCGTTCGAGAGGTTGCCGTTGTGGGCGAGCGCCATCTTGCCCTTCTGGTGATTGACTTCTATCGGCTGACAGTTGCGCCTGCTCGCGTTGCCGGTCGTGGCGTAGCGCGTGTGCCCGACCGCCATAGTTCCGTGCGGGAACGAAGCGAGCTTTTCGCGCGAGAAGACCTCGCCGACCAAACCCAGATCCTTGTGGGAAAAGAACACTCCGTCGTCGTTGACGACGATCCCGCAGCTTTCCTGTCCCCTGTGCTGCAGGGCAAAAAGACCGTAGTAAACCGTTTTCGCGACGTCGTCGGGCTCCGGGGCCATCACTCCGAAAACGCCGCATTCCTCGCGGAGGCTCATAGATCTCTTCTCACGACCCGTATCATCTGACCTTCATCCTTTCAAAGGACGCTCTCACGAAGCCCGAGAACAGCGGGTGCGGTCTGTTGGGGCGCGATTTGAACTCGGGGTGGAACTGGACGCCGACAAAGAACGGTCTGTCGGAAAGTTCCACGGTCTCGACGAGAAGTCCGTCCGGGGACATCCCGCTGAGAGTCAGACCTGCTTTTTCGAGAGGGACGCGGTAGTCGTTGTTGAACTCGTAGCGGTGGCGGTGTCTCTCGGAGATCTTCAGGGTCTTATAGCACTTTTCCATCGTGGTGCCGGGCCTTATATCGCAGGGGTATGCGCCGAGGCGTAAAGTGCCGCCCTTGTCGATCTCGTCGCTCTGTCCGGGCATGAAGTCGATGACCTTGTGGGC
>JAFTEP010000325.1 GCA_017453605.1 Clostridia bacterium | reverse complement strand
TGCTTTCGCGTTCATCGTTTCGTCGATCTTCGCGCCTAAGAACGCCAGCTTGTCCGCGACTCTCGTGCGGTACTGGGGATTGTTCTCTCCGATGCCGCCGGTGAACACGACCGCGTCAACGCCGCCCATCGCCGCGGCAAAGCCGCCGATGTACTTGGTGAGCTGATGGCAGAGCATGCTCTCGATGAGCTGATATCTCTTGTTGCCCTGCTTCGCGCCCTCTTCGATGTCCCTGTTGTCGCTGGTGACCTGAGAAACGCCGAGGATGCCGGATTTCTTGTTCATCACGGTGTCCATCTCGTCGGGAGTGAGGCCTTCCTTTTTCATGATCAGCGGAACGATCGCGGGGTCGATCGAGCCGCAGCGCGTGCCCATCATGATGCCCTCGAGCGGGGTGACGCCCATCGTGGTGTCGAGACACTTTCCGCCGTCGACAGCCGCGATGGAGGAGCCGTTCCCGAGGTGGCAGGTGACGATCTTGAGATCCTTTATGTCGCGACCCAAGAACGCGGCGGTCCTCAGGCTGACGTATCTGTGGCTCGTGCCGTGGAAGCCGTAGCGGCGGATCTTGTATTTCTCGTAGTATTCGTAGGGGAGGGCGTAGAGATACGCGTAATCCGGCATCGTCTGATGGAAGCCTGTGTCGAACACCGCGACCTGGGGCTTGCCGGGCATGATCTTCTGGCAGGCGCGGATGCCGGTGAGGTTGTGCGGATTGTGGAGGGGTCCGAGCTCGCAGCACTCTTCGATCGCCTCGATGACCTTGTCGTCGACGACGACCGAGCCGGAGAACTTTTCTCCGCCGTGGAGGACTCTGTGACCGATCGCGTTGATCTCGTCCATAGAGGAGATCACGCCGTGCTCCTTGGAAGTGAGGGTCTTCACGACAAGCTCGACCGCCTCGCCGTGGTCCTTCATTTCGATGTCGATCTTGTAGTCCTCTCTGCCGGGGACCTTGTGCTTGAAGTTGCCGCCGGCGATGCCGATCCTGTCGCACTGACCCTTGGCGAGAACGCTGTAGTTCGCCATGTCGATGAGCTGATACTTCACCGAAGAGCTGCCTGCGTTGATGACGAGAATTTTCATGTTTTTCGTTTTCCTTTTCGTTTATAAAAAATTACGCATAAAATTATATCACTTTTTGAGTCTCATTTCAAGGTCAAAGTGAAAATTTTTGCGTTTTCGGCGTCAGACAACTTTGTTTTTTGCCGCTCAAGCGCCCGATCCGGTCAAAAGAGGACCGTGATGTTGACTTTTCGGGGAAGTTGTGAGATAATACTTTTAAAGAAATTTATTATAAGAGGCGTTTTATGAAGATCTCTCTTGTCAATTTCATTTCCCGTTGTCCGAGCGCTTTCCACACCGTTTCGGAGGTCACGGCGATACTCGAAGCCGAGGGCTTTTGCCGCTTCATGCCCGGAGACGCGGCGCGTCTTGGCGGAAAGTACTTTTACACCGTCAACAGCTCGACGGTCGTCGCCTTCGCCGCCCCGGACAGTCTGCCGCGTTCCGTCGCCATAGCCGCTGCCCACGGCGATTCTCCGGCGTTCCGTCTAAAGTTCAACCGTATGCTCAAGCGCGGCGGCTCCGTCTGTCTCAACGTCGAAAGATACGGCGGTATGGAGATCAAAAGCTGGTTCGACGTTCCGCTCGGGATAGCCGGAAGACTGATCGTCCGCGACGGCGATACCCTCAAAACTCTCCTCTGCGACTCGAAAAAAGCCGTGTGCCTCATCCCGAACGCCGCGGTGCATCTGCTCACCGAACGCGAGCCCGATCCCGCGCAGGATCTGTTCCCGCTCTATTCGGCAGACCTTTCCGCACCCGACGTGCTTGATTCTCTATGCGCAGAGTGCGGTATCGATCCGAAAGGCGTTTTCGGCAGCGACCTTTTCGTCTACAACACGATGCCCGGTATTGTCTGGGGCGCAAACAGCGAATTTGTTTCCTCGCCGCGTCTTGACGATCTGCAGTGCGTCTACGCCGCGCTCGACGGCTTCATCTCTTCCGCCCCCGGCGATTCGATGAAGGTCTTATGCGTTTTTGACAACGAGGAGGTCGGAAGCTCCACTAAGCAGGGAGCCGACAGCGCGTTCTTCGACACTCTTATGCGCTCCGTGCTGTCTTCTCTCGGCGCCGGCAGTTCTCAGACCGAAAAGATCGTCGCGAATTCGTTCGCGATCTCCGCGGACAACGAGCACGGCGTCCACCCGAACCGCTCGGGTCTCAGCGATTCTCTCGACCGCCCGGTCCTCAACGGCGGGCCCGCTCTCAAGTTCAACGCCAACCAGAAGTACACGACCGACGCACTATCCTGCGCGGTAGTGCGCGCGCTCGCGGACAGGGCGGGCGCGCCTCTGCAGTTTTATTCCAACCGTCCCGACCTTCGCGGAGGAAGCACTCTCGGCGGCATAATGACCCGTCACTTCCCGGTCTTCTGCGCGGATATCGGCGCGCCGCAGCTGGCGATGCACTCCGCTTTCGAGACCGCCGGGAATAAAGACACACTAAGCTTGTCTAAGCTGTTTTCGGCTCTGTTTTCGGCGTCCTTCGAACGGTCAGGAGACGATCTGAAAGTTTATTTTTGAAAAAATCTTATAAAACCGCAAAACAAGGAGAAAAATCATGAAAAAATCCGTTCTCAGAAACTACGCTAAGCTTATCGCGACCATGGGCGTCAACGTTCAGAAAGGACAGGACGTCATCATCAGCGCCGATCCCGATCAGCCCGACTTCGTCATGACTCTCACCGAGGAATGCTACAAGGCGGGCGCGAGAAACGTTTTCGTGCGTATGGACTATTACCCGATCGAGAAGATCCATCTGAAATACTGCTCCGTCGACGAACTCTCGAAGGTCAGACCCTGGGAGATCGCGAAGCTGAAATACAGAAAGGAGAACCTGCCCTGTTCGATCTATCTCGACAGCGCCGATCCTGACGCTCTGAAAGGAGCGGATCAGGAGAAGCTCTCCGAATGTTCGCGCAGACGCTATCCCGTCTTCAAGCCCTACGACGTCGCCATGGAGAACAAATATCAGTGGTGCGTCGCGTCCGTCCCGGGCGAAAAGTGGGCGAAAAAGCTCTTCCCCGGTCTGAGAAAGCAGGCGGCTGTCGAAAAGCTCTGGGAAGCGATCCTCACATCCTCCCGCGCTTTCGGCGACCCGATCGAAAACTGGAAGAAGCACAACGCTTTCGTCGCCGACCGCTGCGAAAAGCTCAACGCGATGAACATAAAGTATCTCGAGTACAAGAGCCCCAACGGCACCGATCTGAAGGTCGGATTCAGCGAGAAGGCGCTCTTCTGCGGCGGCAGCGAGCCGACTCTCTCCGGCGTTTATTTCAACGCGAACATCCCGAGCGAAGAGACCTACACCACTCCAGACAAGTTTTCGACCGAGGGCATCGTCTATTCGACCATGCCGCTTTCCTACAGAGGCCAGCTCATAGAAGACTTCTTCGTGCGCTTCGAGAAGGGAAAGGCCGTCGAATGGGGCGCGAAGAAGAACGCCGCCCTGCTCGGCGAGATGATAAAAATGGACAAGGGAAGCGCTTATCTCGGCGAATGTGCGCTCGTGCCCTACGATTCCCCGATCAGACAGAGCGGGATTTTGTTCTACAACACTCTGTTCGACGAGAACGCCTCCTGCCACCTCGCGCTCGGAGACGGCTACACCAACTGCATCAAGGGCTTCGAGAACATGAAAAAAGCCGATATGAAAAAACTCGGCGTGAATGAATCGATGATCCACGTTGATTTCATGATCGGCTCGGATAAACTCGATATAGACGCCGTCACGAGGGACGGCAAAAGGATCCCGGTGTTCAGAAACGGCGGCTGGGCTTTCTGATTCAGCCCCGCGTGTACTTCAGGATATCCCTCATATCTTCGATGACCGTGAGCTTGTATTTCTTTGCAAGCTCACGCATTTTTTCAAACCCGAAAAGTATGTGCGCCTTGCTGTGGCAGTCTGAAGAGAACACGACCGGCATCTTCATTTCTGACACCCTTTCGAGAAGGAACGCGGCGGGATAGAACTCCTCTCTGTATCCCCTCGAGAGCGCGCCGGAATTGATCTCGACGACGACTTTTTTGCCGGAATAACTTTCCAGAGCCTCGAGAGCTTTCTTTTTGTATCTCGGATCCGATTCGTCGAAAAAGCGCTCTTTCTCGTTGAACTTGGCGACAAGGTCTATGTGCCCGAGTATGTCGAAGCCGCCCTTGGCGGCCTGTTTTATCACCGTGTCGAAATACGCCCCGGCGTATTCGTAGAAATCGCCTCCGAAGACCTCGTCTGAGGTCAGCTTCTGAGTCTCGGCGTTGTGATCTACAGAGTATCTTTTTCCGTTTTTTTCGATGGAATGGACCGATCCGATGACGTATTCGTAGGCGTCGGGCGCTTCCGGAGTGAAAAAGTCCTGCTCGATGCCGCAGAAGATCTCTATTTTGTCCCGGTATTTTTCCTTTGCGGCATTGACGTCGGCGATATATTTTTTTATGTTCTGTCTTCTTATGGTGTAGGTCTCGCCGGAGCCAGTGGGGGAGTGGCCCGAAAAACCGAACTGCGGACAGCCGAGCCGGATCGCCTCCGTAACCATTTCATCGACCGTGTTTTTGCCGTCGCACCAGGTGGTGTGGGAATGGAAGTTCGAAAACTGTTTTTTGGTTTTATTCATCGTCTTTTTCATTTCGTCTGCTGCGTCGCGCTGTAGTAGACCTTCTGATTCGCGGGGACAGAGCTTGTCAGCCAGACGCTTCCTCCGATAACGCAGTTGTCTCCGATGAACGTGTCGCCGCCGAGGATAGTGGCGTTGGCGTAGATGACGACGTTGTTGCCTATGTTCGGATGGCGCTTTATGCCCTTTATCGGGTTCCCGTTCTCGTCGGTCTCGAAGCTCCTCGCGCCGAGCGTCACGCCCTGATAGAGCTTTACTCTGTTCCCGATCACGGTCGTTTCGCCGATGACGGTGCCCGTCCCGTGGTCTATGCAGAAGTATTCGCCGATAGTCGCTCCGGCGTGAATGTCGATCCCGGTGATCTCGTGCGCGTATTCGGTCAGGAGCCTGTGGAGGTAGGGCACCTTCATCAGATAGAACTCGTGGGCGATCCTGTATATGCTTATCGCGGTGAAGCCCGGATAGCACAGCAGGACCTCTTTTTCGCTCCTCGCCGCCGGGTCGCCCTCGTAGATCGCGCGGATGTCCTTTTTGAGCGCGCTCTTTATCGCGGGCAGCTTTTCAAAAAACTCCTCGCAGACTTTCCGGGCGTCTCCGTCCTCTCCGGCGAACGCGAAGGCAAGCTCCACCTGCTCCTTCAGCCGCTCAAAGATCATCCGGGTCTTTTTTGCCGGGTCCTCGGGAAGCACCGAGCTCAGATACTGAGGGAACATCAGCGACCTTATCCCGTCGGCGACGCAGGCGACGCTGTGTCTGTCCGGCGCTTTCGCGTTCGTTTCTTCGCCTTCGTTCAAGGACGAAGAGATCCTGTCGAAAAACTTGTTATCGGGCATATCATTCTTCTCCCGTCGGTCCGAGCGGAACGGTGCGCATCTCCTGAAGCTCGCCGTAGACGTGCTTCAGTCTGTCTGCCGCTGCGACTCTTCTTTCGAATATCATATACATTGTATTCCTGACAAGCTCGTTGTGCGCCTCGCATCCGAGGACGTTCTTGATGCTTTTTATTGCATTCACGCTGTCGTCGTTTATCATTTCGACCCTGAAATCCCCGAGCTTCTTCGCGTACGAGAACGAGGTCATACACCAGGCGTCGAACAGATCCTCAAGCAGCTTTTCGTCCTTTATCGGAGCGCTTATGAAGTCAAAATACTCTCTGAACTTTTCTTTTTCCTCTCCCGAAAGCATCTTCACGCCGTTTTCGTCGAAGCGGTACGGATCGATCCCCGCGGCGGTTTTCCCGTTTTCTATATTGAGAGTGCACAGATATCCGTGACGCCAGCTCTCTTTTTGAGTGGCGCTTTCGGGAAAGAAGAAGTTTCCGAGGCTGTATACCACGGGCTTTTCCCGGTAATACTCCATCCCCTGCGGACAGTGGGTGTGCGCGGCGACGACCGCCTCCGCGCCGATGTCTATAAAGTGCCTGTAAAGTTCTCTTTTTCCGGGAGAGGGGAAGGGATCCTGCTCGTTTCCGCCGTGAAAGAATATTACGGGCGCTTCACCGCGCTCTCTTGCACTTTGAATTGCGGCGGTGACTCTTGTCAGGCTGTACCCCGCGCTTCCGGGCTTATCGTCGGCAGAGCAGCCGAACTCGTTTTCGTTGACCGCCGTGACAGAGACCTTCACGCCGTCTTTTTCAAATACCGCAGGTCTGTAAGCCGCGTCGGTGTTCTTTCCCGCGCCGATGACCCTGAAGCCGTCTTTTTCGAGCATAAGGAGGGTACCGTTCATCGGCTCTTCGCCGAAATCGAAGGTGTGGTTGTTCGCCATCCCGACGACGTCCGGACCGAGTACGCGAAGAT
>JAFTEP010000324.1 GCA_017453605.1 Clostridia bacterium | reverse complement strand
TGATGAAGTCGTGCGCGTTGGCGGCGCGGGCGGCGGCGATGACCTCGTCGTCGGTCGCGTCGGAGCGGGCGTAGCGGATGTTGTCGGCGACGGTGCCGCGGAAGATGAAGACCTCCTGGCTGACGACGGCAAAGTTCTTTCTGATGAAGTCTATCGGCAGATCCTTGACGTTGACGCCGTCGATCTTTATGGAGCCGGATTTGACGTCGTAGAGGCGAAGGATAAGATTCACCAGCGTCGACTTGCCGGCGCCGGTCCTGCCGACAAGTCCCACGCTCTCTCCGGGACGGACCTTCATGCTGACGTCCTTTAAGATCGGGCGGTTGGGATTGTAGAAGAAATTGACGTTTTCGAACTCGATGGCGCCCTCGAATTTTTCGGGAACGTGCGCGTCGGGGCTCTCGGTGATGTCGGGAGCCGTGTCGATGACGTCGAAGACCTTCTGCACGGAGTTGATCGTGCTCGTGAACGCGTCGGCGACGGTCGCGAAGAAATTGAGAGGATCAAAGATCAGCGTCGTGTAGGAAATGAAGGTCAGAAACGCGCCGTAGCCCATGATCTTGTCCATGACCATGATGCCGCCGAAGCCCCAGACCGCCTTGCCGCTGACGCGGATCAGATAGGCGATGAGCGGGAACACGAGCAGGTGGATCAGGTTGACCTTCAGCGCCGCCTTCGCGTAGCGCTGGGAGAGACCGACGAAGCGGTTGGTCTCGGCGTCCTCTTTCGCGAACGCCTTGACGACGCGGATCCCGACGAGGTTGTCGTTGAGCATCGCGAGCATGCTCCTGCGGCGGCGCCAGCGCAGGGTGTAGGCGACGTCGAGCTTGGGGATGCCCCGTTTGAGGATCAGAAGGATGATCGGGACCGGGATGAAGACCACGAGCGCGAGCTTCCAGTTGAAGACGAACATCATCGCCGCCGCGACGATGAAGTTGATCGTGTTGATGATGAGCGCGGGAACGCTGCCCGTGCAGAAGTTGCGGATCTGAAGCGTGTCGTTGTCGACGCTGTTTATGAGACGTCCCGTCTGGTTGTTGTTGAAGAACGACAGGCTGAGGCTCTGCATCACCTTGAAGACGTCCATCTTCATCGAGAGGGTCGCGAAATTGGACATCGTCGCGTTGACGCGGGTGCGGATGATCTGCATCGTCACGGATAAGATCGCGCAGCCGAGGATGAGCCCCGCGCCCAGAAGCACGTTGCCGCGGATGAAGGGATCGGACTCCGTCGGGCTCAGGACCCGGTCGAAGAGGAAGGTGCCCGCCAGCCACGGAGACAAAAGCGTGAGGCCGCAGGTCGCGGCGGCGGTCAGGAAGATCACGACTATATTCAGTTTGTAGGGCGCGAAATATTTCAGCACCCTGACCAGAAGCGATTTTTTGTCGAGGCAGTCGAGACAGATGCGTCTCGAGCGGTCGGTGTAGGGTTTGCCGCACTTGGGGCAGTAGACGTCGAACTCCTCGAAGATAGGATCGTCCTCGGGGACGCTCTCGCCCTTTTTGAAGCGCTCGAACACGTCCACGAAGCAGAAGATCTTCTTCTTGACGCTGTTGGTGCAGAGCGCGAAGAGCTTCGGCTCGCCGGAGATCTTCAAAACGATGCGGTTGATCGTCGCGAGGCTGTCGACGCTGAGCTGTTCGATCTCTTCGAGCGCGTGGCTCTCGACGGAGCCGTCGGACGCGTTGAGGCGGTAAAGGAAGTCGGAAGATAACATAAGCCAGACCTCGCCGAATTTGCCTTCGGCATCAAGGTCCAGCTTAAGATACGCCTCTATGCGCTCCGCGTCCACGGAGCTTTTTTCCAGCTGCAGCAAAATCTTTTCCGACGGTTTGTCCAGGGGAAGCATCGGTCATTCCTCCTTTCGGGATAGCAAAAAAGCCGATCCCAAACGGGTTTGAAGTCTTTGCATGCCTCTATGGTATAACAAAAATCACGAAAATGCAATAGAAACAGAGGATTTTCTTGAATTTTGTGATAATTGAGCATAAAAACAGACGGAGGCTCCGATAAATTGTAGATTCCTACAAAGCCAAAACCGCAAAACTTCCCTAAAAAGCCCGAAGCAGCGGCGTCAGGCGGCAATCTTTCTCTTGACTTAAAGGCGGATTTGGGATATAATTGAAAAAGATGAAAAACCCCAAGCCGCTTGACGCGCCCGGAAGGCAAAAATCGGGGCGGGGAACGACGGGACCTACGGGATAAAAATGAAACTGTTTGAAAGACTGAAAAAGAAGATACTCTCAAAAAACGAGGGGTCGAGAGCGTATAAACTCGACAAGGCGAGAAGTTTTGACTGCAAAAAGGTCAAATACGTCACCGAGAGAGCCGAAAGCGGAGAGACCGTCATCGGCAGAGAGGGCTACATAAACGTCGTGAACGACGTCCTGAGCGTCTGCTGCGAGGCGAAGGTAGTCTTCGAATCCGACGCGGCGGAGCTTTTCTGCGGGGAGCTTTTAAGCCTGGGAGGAGTCATCTTCACGGGCTATGACCGCATCGCCGAAAGAGAGCGCACCGTCGTGTGCTACTACGAATACTACCGCAAGGTATAGCTGAAGCCGACCGCCGGGAGGCGGAAAAATAAAAAAACTAAAAAAATCAATAAAAGGAGAAAACAAAATGAAACTCGGAGTTCTGACCGTTCCCTTCGGAGCGAGACCGCTGAAAGAGACGCTGGAATACCTGAAGTCGCTCGGACTTGAAGCCGCGGAGATCGGCTGCGGAGGCTTCCCGGGCAGAGCGCACTGCGATCCCGAGGTGCTCCTCAACGACGAAAAGGCTCTCGCGGAGTTCAAAAAAGCGTTCGAGGACACCGGAATCGAGCTGAGCGCCCTCTCCTGCCACGGAAATCCCGTGCATCCCGACAAGAAGACCGCCGATATGTTCCACGACCATTTCGTCAAAGCGGTGCTCCTCGCCGAAAAACTCGGCGTGAAGAAGATCATAACCTTCTCCGGCTGCCCCGGCGATCACGAGGGCGCGAAGTATCCCAACTGGGTCACCTGCCCCTGGCCGGACGATTTTCTGAAGATCCTCGACTACCAGTGGAACGAGGTCCTGATCCCCTACTGGAAGAAGACCGCCGCGTTCGCACTCTCTCACAGCGTCGAAAAGATCGCGTTCGAAATGCACCCGGGCTTTTGCGTCTACAATCCCGAGACTCTTCTGAAGCTGAGAAACGCCGTCGGAGGCACGATCCTCGGCGCCAACTTCGACCCGAGCCATCTGTTCTGGCAGGGCATCGACCCGGTCGAAGCGATCAGGGTCCTCGGAAAAGAGAACGCGATCCATCACTTCCATGCGAAGGACACCTGGATCGACCCGAAGAACACCGCGGTCAACGGCGTGCTCGACACCAAGCATTACGGCGGAGTTCTCGAGAGAAGCTGGACCTTCCGCACGGTCGGCTACGGTCACGATCAGCAGACCTGGAAGGAAATGATAAGCATGCTCAGGATGACCGGATACGATCACGTCCTCTCGATCGAGCACGAGGACGCGCTGATGACCGGCGAGGAAGGCTTCGAGAAGGCCGTCGAGTTTTTGAAACAGTGCATGATAAAGGACCCCGCCCCCTCGGGAATGTTCTGGGCGTAAAACAGATCACTTGAAAGGCTTAGCCTTTCAAGTGTT